>JAJQID010000153.1 GCA_021199405.1 Lachnospiraceae bacterium | reverse complement strand
GGTGGAGGGTTCGTCGGGGTGCGGCGGCATATCTGCTTCTTTTGATTATTATCGTGATTCTGACCTATGGAGTTTGCTTCGCGCTGCTTCCCTGGCTTCGCTGCTGTGATTTTGGCTGGTGTGTCCGCCTCTGGAATCAGGAATATGTACAGAGAGCGATAGCCTGGTTTCAGGAAAAAGGCCTTGGAGAGATGACGGAAATGTCACTTGCGGTGGTGAGATGGATTGGAAGACTTTTATTTTATTTTGGGGCCTTTGCTCTATCTGCGTTTCTGATGGTGGGGCTGTATGACCGGCTTGTGGATGGGCTGAGCGGGCTTGCGGGCGGAAAGCTGGTTCTGGAGTTGTGCGGGGACGTACTGAGTTATGGGAAGGTCTGGCTGAAACCGCAGGGGATTCTGATGCTGATCATGTCAGCCATTCTCTGTCCGGTGCTGTGGCTGATTGGCATACCGGGCGGAATCTTATGGGGACTGGCAGCAGGCTTTCTGGATTTTCTTCCGGTTTTCGGCATCGGAAGCGTCATGATTCCTCTGGCATTATGGCAGCTTTTGCAGAAAAAGACGGCAGCGGCCATTGCCTGTGTAATTTTATATTTTGTGTGCTCCATCCTTCGGGAGACACTGGAGCCGAAGCTTCTGGGCGGCAGCCTGCGGCTTCCGGCGCTGGGTATGTGGATGTCGGTGTTTGCGGGGCTGCAGCTGTTTGGAGCCAGCGGGATTTTTAAGGGACCGATTGCCTATCTTCTGATTGACGCGGCCTTTCGCAGGGTGAGCGCACAGGGGGAAGAGCAGGAAATAATCAAATAATGCTTGACACAGCCATAAAATTATTCTAAAATTTGGGCACATGAGCAAAGAACCGGGCAAGTACGTAAGACTGGGCAGCAGAGAGGGAATGGATGGTGCGAATTCCCGCCGCATATTACGGAAACCCTCCGGGGAGCTGCGCGTGAAAGCGCGACGTAGGCTGGCGTTAACGGCAAAGAGTGTATGTGAGAGCATAAAACAGGGTGGTACCGCCGGATTCCGGTCCCTTGGGGAGAGGAGCGACGTACTGCCTTTTTTGTATTCGGAGAGTATCGGAGAAGGGGATACCCGATGGAAAATCAAAAACGAGCGCGTAATTTCCCGCAGACACAAAACATTCAGGAGGAGAGAAGAGAAAATGGCTGACAAAAAAATGGTGGAGGCGATCACCTCAATGGAGGAGGATTTCGCCCAGTGGTACACAGATGTGGTGAAGAAGGCGGAGCTGATTGATTACACCTCGGTCAAGGGCTGTATGGTCATTAAGCCTGCCGGCTATGCGATCTGGGAGCTGATTCAGTCTCAGCTGGATGCCAGATTTAAGGAAGTGGGTGTGGAAAATGTTTATCTGCCCATGTTTATTCCGGAGAGTTTATTAAATAAGGAAAAGGATCATGTGGAAGGTTTTGCGCCGGAGGTAGCCTGGGTGACCCACGGTGGTCTGCAGCCCCTTCAGGAGAGACTTTGCGTGCGTCCCACTTCAGAGACTCTGTTCTGTGATTTTTACAAAAATGATATACATTCCTACAGGGATTTGCCCAGAGTTTACAATCAGTGGTGCAGCGTGGTTCGCTGGGAGAAGGAGACCAGGCCGTTCCTTCGCAGCCGGGAGTTTTTGTGGCAGGAGGGCCATACGGCTCATGCCACCGCTGAGGAAGCCGAGGCGCGGACACTGCAGATGTTGAATGTGTATGCGGATTTCTGCGAACAGGTGCTGGCCATTCCTGTGATTAAGGGACGCAAGACGGAGAAGGAGAAATTTGCAGGCGCGGAGGCGACCTATACCATTGAGGCGCTGATGCATGACGGCAAAGCGCTGCAGAGCGGCACCAGCCATAACTTTGGCGACGGCTTTGCGAAAGCCTTCGGTATTCAGTTTACAGATAAGGATAATACATTAAAATATGTTCACCAGACCTCCTGGGGTATGACCACCCGCCTGATTGGTGCAATCATTATGGTGCACGGCGATAACCGGGGACTTTGCCTGCCTCCGAAGGTGGCGCCCACCCATGCGATGATCATCCCCATTCAGCAAAAGAAGGAAGGAGTGCTGGAAAAGGCTGCTGAAATGAGAGACCGGTTGATCGCGAAAGGCTTCCGCGTTAAAGTGGACGATTCCGACAAAAGCCCGGGCTGGAAATTTGCAGAGCAGGAAATGCGGGGCGTTCCGATCCGAATTGAGGTTGGACCCAAGGACATTGAGGCGGGAAAGTGCGTGATCTGCAGAAGAGATAATTTTGAAAAGATCGACGTGCCATTCGGGGAGCTGGAGGAAAAAGTCGGGGAAACCCTGAAGTCCATGCAGCAGGATATGCTGGAGAAGGCCAGAAAGCATCGCGATACCCATACCTGGGTCGCGCGGGACATGGAGGAGCTGGAGAGTATTTTCACGGAGAAAACCGGCTTTGTGAAGGCCATGTGGTGCGGGGATCAGGCCTGTGAGGACAAGATTAAGGAGAAATTATCAGTAACCAGTCGCTGCATGCCCTTTGAGCAGGAGCACTTATCTGATGTATGTGTCTGCTGCGGCAGACCGGCGAAAAAAATGGTTTACTGGGGAAAGGCGTATTAATTATGAAAAGAGACGATTGTATTTTCTGCAGGCTGGCAAACGGGGATGTCCCTGCCAGAAGCGTGTATGAGGACGAGGAGTTTAATGTGATCATGGACGCCAATCCGGCATCGAAGGGCCATGTGCTGATTTTGCCGAAGGATCATTATGCGGATATCCATGAGATTCCGGGGGAGACTGTGGAAAAGGTCATGGGGCTGGCAAAAACAATGGCGGACAGGCTGGCGAGGAATCTGGGAGCCGACGGGATCAATATCGTGCAGAATAACGGAAAGGCGGCGGGGCAGACAGTGTTTCATTTTCACCTCCACATTATTCCCCGTTATGAGGGTGGACCGGCTATGGTAACATGGGAACCACAGGAGCTTCCGGCGGAGGAGATGGACGCCATTCAGGAACAGATTCTGGGATAAGTAAAAAGACGGCCGGCATCCTTCACGGACTTTGCCGGCCGCACAGGAAAATAAAAATGAGAACAATTTCAGTTTCAGAAATGACAGACAATATCCGGGAAATGTGCATTGAAGCCAATCATTTTCTGACGCCGGATATGAAGACAGCTCTTGCCGACGCAAAGCAGGGGGAGACTTCCGCACTGGGCTGCCGGATACTGGAACAGCTCCAGGAAAATCTGGATATTGCCGGAGAGGACATGATTCCCATCTGTCAGGACACCGGAATGGCGGTGATTTTTGTGGAGGTGGGCCAGGAGGTGCACTTTGAGGGAGGAAGTCTGGAGGAGTCGATCCAGGAAGGCGTCCGTCAGGGCTACACGGAGGGCTTTTTGCGCAAATCTGTGGTGAAGGATCCTCTGCTTCGGGAGAATACGAAGGACAATACTCCCGCGGTTATTCATTATCAGATCGTTTCCGGAGAACAGGTTCGTATTACAGTGGCTCCGAAGGGCTTTGGCAGCGAAAATATGAGCCGGATTTTCATGCTGAAGCCGGCGGATGGCATAGATGGTGTGAAGGAAGCAGTTCTGACTGCTGTGAAGGACGCCGGTCCCAACGCCTGTCCTCCCATGGTGGTAGGAGTGGGCATCGGCGGAACCTTTGAGAAGTGTGCTCTCATGGCGAAACAGGCGCTGACCCGTCCGGTGGACATCCGCTCGGACATTCCTTACGTGGCGGAAATGGAGCGGGAGCTTCTGGACAAAATTAACGCTCTTGGCATTGGCCCCGGCGGCCTGGGCGGAAAATATACCGCACTGGCAGTGAACATCAATACATATCCGACTCATATTGCAGGGCTTCCGGTGGCAGTCAATATCTGTTGTCATGTCAACCGTCATGCGGTCCGGGTCCTGTAGCAGTTTGGGATGGAGTCAGAAAGCGGTCAGTATTTGTTGTCATGTCAGCCGTCATGCAGTCCGGATTCTGTAACGGTTTGTATTGGTTTGTACTGGAGACAGAAAACAGATCTATGGATGTGCAGGGCCAGGCCAATGGGCCGTTGAAGGAAATTATATCCATGTATGTGAACGTGCCGGTTTGATCTGCTTTTTGGGAGGAGTTGAAATTTATGGAGAAACATATCACAGCGCCGTTTTCAAAAGAAGAGGCAGCATCGCTTCGGGTTGGCGATTATGTTTATATTACGGGCACGCTGTATACGGCGAGGGATGCCGCTCACGCGAGAATGTATCAGGCTCTGGCTGAGGGAAAGGAACTGCCTTTTAATATAGAAGGAAATCTGATCTATTACATGGGGCCGTCTCCTGCCAGAGAAGGACGTGTGATTGGCTCTGCCGGACCAACGACGGCCAGCAGGATGGACAAATATACGCCTCAGCTGCTGGATCTGGGGCTGGGAGGAATGATCGGCAAAGGAAAACGTTCCCTGGCGGTGATCGACGCCATCGTGAGAAATCAGTCCGTTTATTTCGCGGCTGTGGGCGGCGCGGGAGCGCTTTTGTCCAAAGCGATTAAATCTTCGGAGGTTGTGGCATACGATGATCTGGGCACGGAAGCGATCCGTAAGCTTTGGGTGGAGGACTTCCCGGCGATTGTGGTGATTGATTCTCTGGGGAATAATCTTTATGCTATTGTAGCGCCCTGATCATGTTCTGATTATGAGTGGGATGCTCACCTGGATGAAGTGTGTGCTGAATCGCATTTAGTGTTTGGACATTGAAATTTTTACAACATCTTGTGGGACTTTTATCAGTTCAAATTTTAGTGCATTTTTTCTGAAAAAATTCGTTGACAAAGCAAAAATTGATATGTATAATCAATACTGCTCTCTCAAAAGAGCAGTTACACAATTACATTGGTAGCGGATGTAATTCAGCGTGCGGAAATACTCAAGTGGCTGAAGAGGCGCCCCTGCTAAGGGTGTAGGGCGGGCAACCGGTCCTATCACTATCTCTAATACACTTCTGACGCTGCCGACGAATTAGACGGTGT
>JAJQID010000061.1 GCA_021199405.1 Lachnospiraceae bacterium | reverse complement strand
CCATACAGCGCCTGTATGACGGACAGTTAGGCGAGCAGGGCGACAGTGATATTGCCCGTTATATCAAGCTGGGCAAGCTGGGAGAGGCCTTTGACAGTGAGGAGCAGGTCATTTTACTGATTGATGAGATCGACAAGGCAGATCTGGAGTTTCCCAATGACCTTCTCTGGGAGCTGGATCAGATGGAATTTTATATTCACGAGACGAAGCGCACTGTGAAGGCGAAGCACCGTCCCATTGTGATCATCACCTCCAACGCGGAGAAGGAACTGCCGGACGCGTTCCTTCGCAGATGTGTTTTCCATTACATTGATTTTCCGGATAAGGCGCTGATGGAGGAAATCGTCAGAACTCACTATCCGGACGTGGAGCAGCATCTTTTAGAGGATGCCATGAAGGTGTTCTATGATATCCGCACCATGAAGGATATCCGCAAAAAGCCCAGCACATCCGAGCTCATCGACTGGATCAACGCCCTGCAGCTGGGCGGCATTCCTGCGGAGAAGATCAGGAAGGAACTGCCGTTTGTGGGGGTGATTGTAAAAAAGGATGAGGATTTGGAAATAGTGAAGCAGAAGATCAATCAGTTTACTTGAGAAAGCGTTCTTAATAGCCAGACGAATGACATGCTTGCATGTCAATAGTTCTGGCTATTAGAGAACCAGGACGGTATGAGCAAGCAGAGCGATAGCGCGGATTGCGAATGCCGGCGTCGATTGCGGGAGTACGAAGTACGGAGCAATCGGCTTTCTCAAAAGGAATGGAGTGAAATCATGTTTCAGAATTTTTTTGATGCATTAAAAAAGGCAGGCCTGAAGGTAACCCTCAGCGAGTGGCTGACCTTTCAGGAGGCTCTGGACAAGGGGCTGGCGGGCAGCAATATGACGCAGTTTTACTATCTGGGCCGTTCCATCCTTGTGAAATCAGAGACAGAGTTTGACAAGTATGACATGGCCTTTGAGGAATGCTTCCTGCCCGCTCATAAGGAGACGGAGATCAGCAAAAACATGCTGCAGTGGCTGGATAAGGAGGAGATCAATGATCTTTTCCATGAGATGCAGCTGCACGAGATGAACCGGATAGAAGAAGTCACCATTGATAAGGAAATGGTGGAGGAAACCTTCAAGGACCGGCTGCGGGATCAGGACAGCGAGCACAATGGCGGCTCCTACTGGATTGGTACCATGGGCAAGACTTCTTTTGGCAATACCGGCGGTAATATCGGCGGCATTCGGGTGGGCGGCTCTACCGGCTATCAGTCCGCGTTCTCCGTGGTGGGCGCCCGCAAGTACCGGGATTTCAGAGACGACAGAGTGATTGACAACCGCCAGTTTCAGATGGCACTCAGGAAGCTTCGGCAGTTCAGCACAAAGCTGGATATTCCGGAGACAGAGCTGGACATTGACAATACCATTGACAAAACCTGCAATCAGGGCGGGATGCTTCATATCGTTATGAAAAAGCCCCGCAAAAATGCCGTCAAGCTCCTTCTTTTAATGGATTCCGGCGGCACCATGATTCCCTACAGCAGCCTGCTCAATGAGATTTTTCAGTCCGTACACAAAGCCAATCATTATAAGGACGTCAAGACCTATTATTTTCACAACTGCATTTATTCCCATCTCTATAAGACGCCGGAGTGCGAGAACGGAGACTGGATTGAGACGGAATGGCTGTTTCGAAATCTGGACAGCGACTACAAGGTGATCATTGTGGGCGACGCTGCCATGGCGCCGGAGGAGCTGTACAGTACCACCGGCAATTACCGCGGCCCAAACGGCGGACTGTCCGGCTGGGAATGGCTGCTTCTTATGACAAAGCATTTCAAAAAGCTGGTCTGGCTCAATCCCAAGATGGCGCCCGGCGACGCCCCCTGGAGAGAGGCGGAGACCGCTATCAAAGGTCTGATTCCCATGTATAAGCTGACCGTGGACGGCCTTAACCGTGCCATGACGAAGCTGATGGTGAATAAATAGTGCTTGCTATTTGAGAGAAAATATAGGATAATATAAGAGAAATTGCATAAACCGGAGGTATTCTTATTATGAAAGTAATCGTCAATAAACTGAAAAAGAACGCGGTTATCCCCACCCTCAACAAGGTGGACAGCTATGACATTTACGCCTGCATGGACACCCACTTCGTGACCATCGAGCCAGGCAAGTCCGAGCTGATTTCCACGGGCCTGCAGCTCATTATCCCGGAAGGATACGTGGGTCTTGTTATTTCCAGGAACGGCCTGGCGGCCAGACGCGGTCTTCGCATCGCCAGCGGTTCCATGATTGTGGAGAGCGATGTGGAGCTGGTGATCCCGATCCACAATGATTCCTATGATTATATGACCGTGGAGAATGGCTTCAAGATCGCCAAGCTGGTGCTGATCAAGAACAGTGAGATTGAGTTCGAGGTCAATGAGTGAATCTGCAGCGCCGTCATTTTGGCGGCGCCTTTTTTGCATGGGAGAACGATGATGGCAAAGACATGGATTCCGCAGGGCTACACCTCCGCCCTTGGGCTGTATGACACCCAGAAGGCCATTGGCCAGGTGAAGCAGATTTTTCAGATCAAATTGTGTGCGGCACTGCATTTAAAGCGGGTAACGGCGCCGCTGTTTGTAGACCCGGCTACGGGTCTGAATGACAATTTAAACGGTGTGGAGCGCCCGGTAGACTTTGATATTCCGTCGGTACATCAGCACGCGGAGGTGGTGCATTCTCTGGCAAAGTGGAAGAGGATGGCCTTAAAGCAGTATGATTTTTATGTGGGAAACGGCCTGGTGACCGATATGAACGCGATCCGCAGGGACGAGGAGCTGGACAATCTGCACTCTGTCTATGTGGACCAGTGGGACTGGGAGAAGGTCATCGACGAGAGCATGAGGAATACCGACTATCTGAAGGACACGGTGAACCGGATCGTGGGTGCGGTCTGCGGCACGCTGGATGAGCTGAAGTGGCAGTTCCCCCGGCTGGAGCACATTGAATTAAAAAGAGAGGTCACCTTTCTGACCACGCAGCAGCTGGAGGATGAGTACCCCGATCTTTCGCCAAAGGAGCGGGAGAATGAGGCTGCGCGCAAATACAAAACCATCTTTCTCATGCAGATCGGAGACCTGTTAAAGTCCGGTCAGAGACATGATGGCAGAGCCCCGGATTATGACGACTGGTCCTTAAACGGCGACCTGATTTTCTGGCATGATACTCTGGGGCAGGCTCTAGAGCTGAGCTCCATGGGGATTCGGGTCAATGCGCAGTCTCTGGCGGAGCAGCTGACCAAAGCGGGCTGTGAGGACAGAAGAGAGCTGCCCTTCCATCAGATGCTGTTAAATAATGAACTGCCCCTGACCATTGGCGGTGGGATCGGACAGTCCCGTCTGTGTATGCTCCTTCTGGGCAAGGCTCATGTGGGGGAGGTTCAGGTTTCCCTCTGGGATCAGGAGACAGTGAAGACCTGCGCGGAGGCAGGAGTGGTACTTTTGTAATGGAATGCAAAGAAGTAGAATCCTTATTGTCAAAATATATTGACGGGAAATGCACCAGGGAGCAGAGCAGAGAAATCCGGGAGCATATCCTGAGCTGTCCGGACTGCAAGGAGGAACTGACGATTCAGTTCCTGGTGCAGGAGGGCGTTTCGCGCCTGGACAGGGATGAGGATTTTCAGCTGGATGAGGAGATCAGCCGCCTGCTGGAGCCTCCGGGGAAAAAGAGGGTCAGAATGCCCTTTTCCTGGAACGCCTGGACGATTGTGCTGGATGCGATGACGCTGCTTATCATTATTACTGTGGTATTAATTTTGCTGTTCCGATAACAGAAAGGACGGCTGGCGGTTTTGCTGTGAATATTATTTGAGTAAGAGGAGTTTATGGGCAAGCTTGTATTGATAGACGGAATGAGTATCCTGCACCGGGCTTTTTATGGAGTGCCTCTGCTTACAAACGCGGAGGGACTTCATACCAACGGTGTGTATGGCTTTCTGAATATCATGTTCAAAATACTGGAGGAGGAGCAGCCGGATTATCTGGCTGTTGCTTTTGATGTGAAAGCGCCCACCTTCCGGCATTTATTATATAAGGAATATAAGGGCACCAGAAAGGAAATGCCCATGGAGCTGGCGGAGCAGATTCCGGTGATGAAGGAAATGCTGGCTGCCATGGGGATTGAAATGTGCGAGAAGCCGGGGCTGGAGGCGGACGACATTCTGGGAACCCTGGCGAACGCCGCCGAGCGGGACGGCCATCAGGTGACCCTGGTCAGCGGAGACCGGGATCTTTTGCAGATCGCATCGGACAGCATTAAGATATTGATTCCCAAAACGAAGCAGGGCCGCACCGAGGTGGAGACTTATTACGCGAAGGATGTGGAGGCAGCTTACGGCGTTACGCCAAAGATATTTATCGATCTGAAGGCGCTGATGGGTGACGCTTCGGACAATATTCCCGGCGTCCCCAAGGTGGGTCAGGTGACGGCAACCCAGCTGCTGAGGCAGTTTGGGACGCTGGACAATCTTTACGCTCATGTGGATGAGGTCAGCAAAAAAAGCGTTCGGGAGTCGCTGATTGCCCACAGGGATCTGGCGGACTTAAGCCGTGTGCTGGCTACCATCAAAACGGATGGAGACGTCAGTCTGGATTACGAAAAAGCGAAAGCGGGCAATTATTACACCCCTGAGGCCTATCTTTTATGTAAAAAGCTGGAGCTGAAAAGCATCATCAAACGGTTTGAGGAGGCTTCCCTGCAGGCTTCTGTGAAAAAAAATGCCTGTGATGTGGAGGTCATTGAAGATTTCGGCAGGGCGGAGGAGCTGTTTGATCAACTGCTTTCCCTTTCTTCAACGTTGGAAGAGCAGGGTGGTCAGGACGGGAAAAATGAAAAATCTGCGCAGGATCAGGAAGCCGCATTGCGGTTGGGCGTCTTTCTCTTTCAGGAAAAAAAGAGAATTTATGCGCTGGCTCTCTCTGACCAGACTTCAGTGTGGGTGCTGCCGACGCAGGGCTTTCTGACGCCGGATTACCTGAC
>JAJQID010000222.1 GCA_021199405.1 Lachnospiraceae bacterium | reverse complement strand
ACGGGGCGGAGGCGCCGGTCATAGATTCTGTGATTTATGCCAACGGGATGCGGCGCAGCTGCTATACCGTCATGAAAGAATCTATTTTCCGGGCGTATCGTTCCACATTTATCTGCATGGGCGCCCCTTTTGGGCCGGACGCGCCTGTTGCGGAGGAAGAAAATCATCTCAGGGGATTGTTTGGGTGTACCTGGGATACGGCCAGAACCTGCGATATGCAGGATAATTCCCAGGAATTCCTTTATGACTGCACCATTGTCGGTGATGGCTGCTGTTGTCTGTCTGTGGATGGATCTGAGGGCTTTAACAGGGTGGAGGCCAATGACTGCCGGATGGTGACGACCAAGTCCGGCTACGGCGTTTACTCTGATACCTTTTGTCATATTGTACTGAACCGCTGTGATATGGATATTGCCAGCACCGCCGGCGTTCTGGCGGGGGAGTGTGATCTGACGTTTAACGACTGCAGGATCAGGAGCAATCACTGGCTGGTTGTGGGTCATTGTATTGTCAGTCTTCCGTCTCAACGCTCCTGTCTGATGATGAAGAACTGCGAATGTGACAGCAATCTGGACGCGTTATCGGTGCGCAGCTGTAATCTGTACGCGGTGCTGGATGGCTGTAATATCCGGTCGAAGACAGGCGTGCTTCTTCGCTCTGAGATCAATACAGGAAAGGGGCCAAGGGTGGCCAGACCGGCGAAGGATGAGCAGATGTACGGTATCCGGCTGTTTTTGAAAAACAGCGTTTACGAGGGCGATATTGTCCATGAGGATCCTGAGAGAGACTGCGGCGTTTACCTTGAGAACGCCCGCCTGAACGGGGTGATTGAGAATTGTTCTGTGCGTTTTGGAGCGGGCAGTCGCTGGAATGCGACGGGGGATTCACATGTGGTGATTGACGGGGAGGTTGACCTGTCGGCTATTTATGCGCAGCCCGGCGTCACAGTATATGCCAGAGCCGTCTCTGATGCGGGAGAATATCCGCTGACGGGCGGAGGAAAGATTGTAATTGAGAGTGAATAAATAAGGAAGGAGATTTCTATGAAAACCATCGAAGAGAGAATCGCTCAGGTAGACGAGATTTTAAGTCGGGGCGGCCTGGTGCTGACCGATCCCCTGATGAGGGGAACACTGAAAAATAAGGTGTTCGAGGGAGGAGCCTGCACAGGATATACCTTCCGCCTGAACAACTTAAGCTATCGCGGCGTCTGGCTTTCTACCATTGAGGGCCTGGAGCTGAAGGTGGATGGAGAAAAGGTCGATCACAGAGATATGACGCTGGTACTGGGAAATTTTTATTGCACGATTGATGAACTGAAAAACAACTCTGATGTGTTCTGGGGCTGTACGGATCAGTGCTATATCAATGTCAATAAAGTGGGAGGACTGAAGGCCGGCGATCATGAGATTGAAATTACCATCACCAAGCGCAATGACTTCGGCCATTCCTATGGTGAGGCGGAGGACCTGGAAGGATATCAGCGTGACGCGACGGAGCTTCAGCATCCCACAGTGGTGCGTGACCGTGCGGTTTTCACGATTTAGGAGGTGACATTATGAGTCGATTAAAGCACAGCATTACTCTGTATGGATTTGGCAACCGGTATGTCCGCGGTCTCTGCACCTTTGAGGACACGATGGAGAAAGCCAAAAAGATGGGCGGAGACGGGATTGAGATCGTGGCTCCGCAGATGGTTCCGGGACATCCCAACCCGTCCGATGAGTGGGTCGATTACTTTAAGGACTGCTGCCAGAAGTATGAGCTGACCCCGGTCTGCTACAGCATATATATTGATAACGGCAAGCACAAGGGACATTATCTGTCCGAGGCGGAGCGTATGTCGGACACCATCGCGGGGATGGAATTCGCGAAGCGGACAGGCTGTTCTATCGTCCGCAGCCAGGATCCGCTGCTGCCTTCCACCATGGAAAAGCTTCTTCCGTACGCTCAGGAGCTTGATGTGCATCTGGCTATTGAGATGCATGGACCCTATACGCCGTCCACCCCTATTTTCCAGGAGTACGCGGAGTTGTTTGAAAAAACAAACGATCCCCATCTGGGCGTTGTGATGGACTTCTCATCCTTTGCCTCAGGGGCGCCGTCCAACTGTCTGGCTGTATTCCCGGATGATATCTGTAATAAAAAGCTGCTGTATAAGATCAACAATCTTTACGCTACAACGGAGATACCGGAGAAGGATCTGATTGATATGATCTATGAGGAGGGCGGCGACGACGCGGATGTGTATGTGGCGAAAAAGAGAATTTTTTCCATTGATGCCTCGACAGCGCGCATGGGAACGCCGTATTGGCGTACGAAACCGGATTTTGAGGGCTTCCGCAGCCTGCTGAAATATTCCAGATATATGCATGGAAAATTCTATCATATGGAGGATGACCTGACCTGCCCCGGAATGGACTTCCCGAGTTTTATCAAAATTATGAAGGAAGAGAATTATACCGGCTTCATTGCTTCCGAATATGAGGGAGACCGCTATGACAACACGGTCAGCGATGAAGAACAGATCAGGCTCCATATTCAGATGCTGGATCAGCTCTGGGATAACGCCTGACAGGTATTGTGGGAGCAATATCTACAGGAAACGACAAAAAACGACACAGAAAGGAAACCAACATTATGGCTAAGAAGATTAAGATCGGTATCATCGGCTGCGGAGGCATCGCCAATCAGAAGCATTTGCCGTCGCTGTCCAAATTAAGCGACGAATGCGAACTGGTGGCGTTCTGCGATATCATTGTGGAACGGGCACAGAAGGCCGCGGCCGAGTATGGGACCGCCGATGCGAAGGTATATGAGGATTATCATGAGCTGTTGGCCAATCCGGAGGTAGAGGTTGTCCATGTGCTGACCCCCAATGTGGCGCACTGTCCGATTACGGTGGCGGCGTTCGAGGCCGGCAAGCATGTCCTTTGCGAGAAGCCCATGGCCCATTGCACCGCGGACGCGGAGAGGATGATCGCAGCATGGAGAAAGTCAGGCATGCAGTTTACGATCGGTTATCAGAATCGTTTCCGCCCTGAGGTACAGGCGCTGCACGAGGCCTGCGAGGCAGGGGAGCTGGGAGAGATTTACTTTGCCAAGGCGCACGCGGTCAGACGCCGCGCGGTTCCTACCTGGGGGGTGTTCCCCAACAAGGCTCTGCAGGGCGGCGGCCCGCTGATCGATATCGGCACTCATGCTCTGGACATGACATTATGGATGATGAATAACTATAAGCCTCTCAGTGTCAGCGGCAGTGTATTCTACAAGCTGGGACATATGCCTGAGGCAGTGGAAGGAAATAAATTCGGCCCATGGGATCCGGAAACCTATGAGGTGGAGGACTCCGCCTTTGGCTTTATCAAGATGGAAAACGGAGCGACCATTTTCCTGGAAGCGTCCTGGGCTCTGAACACGCTGGAATCCAGGGAGGCGTCCACCACAGTTTGCGGCACCCTGGGCGGTGCGGAGATCATCTCCGGTATGAGCCACCCCACCGACAGGCTGATTTACAATACCAGCCGTCACGGTCAGCTGACCCAGGAGGAAATGTCGCCTTCCGGCGGTGTCGCGTACTTTGACGGCGCCAGCAGCGAACCGGGATATCTGGAGGCAAAGCAGTGGCTTGCGGCCATCAGGACAGGAAATCATCCCCTGGTGGATCCGATTCAGGCATTCACAGTCACGCAGATTCTGGACGCCATTTACCGCGCAGCGGAGAGTGGAAAGGAAGTATTTCTGAAAGCTGCGGAATAAGACACGGAGGGGAGAAAAACTGTATGAGCGTAAAATTTGGAATTGTCGGCTTTGGCTTCGTGGGTCACATACATGAAAAAGGCCTTGTGGATGAGTTTCAGGAGGAGGTAAAGATCACCGCAATCTGCGACATTGTCCCGGAGCGCATGGATGACGCACTGTCAGCGGACGCCAGAAAGTACACCCGGGCGGATGAGTTGTTCGCAGATCCGGAGGTGGACGTGGCGGTGATCTGCGTTCCCAATCATCTTCATCTGGAGATGGTGGAGAAGGCGGCCCGCGCGGGCAAGAGCATTCTGTGTGAGAAACCGGCGGCCATGAATCTGCAGGAGTTTGAGAAGATGATGCAGATTGTGAAATCCTGCGGCGTTTCCTTCACCGTGCATCATCAGCGCAGGTTTGACAAGGATTTCAGAACCATAAAGGCGGCCTATGATGCTCAGGAGGTTGGCAGGCCCTATATGCTGCAATCCAAATTATATGGCTTCAATGGAAATATGCACGACTGGCACGTTTACAATCAATATGGCGGAGGAATGCTCCTGGACTGGGGAGTTCATCTGATCGACCAGTTTCTCTGGATGATCGACAGTCCGGTGAAAACCGTGTACGCGATCATGAAAAACGTGATCAATTTTGAAGTGGATGATTATTTCAAAATCATTCTGGGCTTTGAGAACGGCATGTTTGGTGAGATTGAGCTGGGAACCTATTTTCTGAAGGATCAGGATAACTGGTTCACTCATCACTGGATTCTGGCGGGGGACAAGGGAACGGCATACTGCGACGGCTTCGCCCCGTCAAATGGTACGGTGGCGACCACCACCAGACTGCTGACAAGCGTGGAGGGAAAGCTGACCATGACGGCGTCCGGACCCACCAGATCCTTTGGAGGACCGGAACCGGGGCTGATTGTGACGAAACACCTGCCCATGGCGACTACCTCTTACGGGGATTATTACAGAAATTATCTGGCGGCATATCACGGGAAGGAAGAATTCCTGGTGACGGAGGAGGAAATGCGCAGGCTTCTGACGGTGGTAGAGGCGGTGCGAAAATCCGCCGCGGAAAATCGCACTGTGGAATTGTAGGCAGCGATTGCGAAGCAATCGACTTTTATTCATAGTGATGTCCGCGTCAGCGGACATGTCCGTTTTGAGAGAAAGGGGAAAACGAAAATGAAACTCGGATTAGTGAGCGCTATTTTGGATACCTGTGATTTTGAGAAGGCAGTTGATACGGCCGCGCAGGTGGGT
>JAJQID010000020.1 GCA_021199405.1 Lachnospiraceae bacterium | reverse complement strand
GGGTATGCGGATTATTGAGAACTTTCTCAGAATGTAAGTAATTAAGAAAAGGAGCATAAATCAATGATCAAAGAAGCAACCGCAAAATTAATTCAAAGACAGGACCTGACCTACGACGAGACCATGGCCTGCATGGATGAAATCATGACTGGCGCCACCAGTCAGGTCCAGACCGCCGGCTTCCTGGCAGCTCTGGAGACCAAGGGCGAGACCATCGACGAGATCACTGCCAGCGCTGTCACCATGCGCTCCCATGCCCTGAAGGTGGAGCATGATATGGACGTGCTGGAAATCGTGGGCACCGGCGGGGACAACGCAGGCAGCTTTAATATTTCCACAACCGCGGGCCTGGTCATCGCGGCCGGCGGCGTGAAGGTGGCAAAGCACGGCAACCGGGCAGCCTCCTCCAAAAGCGGGGCGGCGGACTGTCTGGAGGCGCTGGGCGTGGATGTCAATCAGGAGCCGGCAAACTGCGTAAAGACCCTGCAGGAGCTGAACTACTGCTTTTTCTTCGCACAGAAATACCACACCTCTATGAAATATGTGGGTCCTGTCAGAAAAGAGCTGGGTGTGCGCACCATTTTCAATATCCTTGGCCCTCTGACCAACCCGGGTCATAACACCATGCAGGTGCTGGGCGTGTATGATGAGAGCCTTTTGGAGCCCATGAGCCGGGTGCTCTACAACCTGGGAGTGAAGAGAAGCGTAGCCGTGTACGGCACCGCAAAGCTGGATGAGCTTTCTACCTGCTGCGATACCCTGGTGTGTGAGAACAACAACGGAACCTTCACCAGGTATACCATCAGGCCGGAGGATTTTGGTTTTGCCAGATGTGATATTTCTGATCTGGTGGGCGGTACGCCTGAGGAGAACGCAGCCATCACCCTTGCCATTTTAAACGGGGAAAAAGGACCAAAGAGAGACACGGTGCTCCTGAACGCGGGCGCGGGCCTGTACATCGGCGGCGTGGCAAAGGACATTGCCGAGGGCGTGAAGATGGCAGCACAGCTGATTGATTCCGGGGCGGCGAAGGCGAAGCTGGAAACCTACATTGAGGCGTCAAAGCAGTAAGGAACTGTTGCGAAATAATATTCCCATTTTGCGACAATTCCTAAAATCATGGAAATGAATTCTTTCCGACCGGCTGCAGAGCGCTGTCCGGCCGGGAAATTCAGGTGACAGGTGAAAAAATGATCTTAGACGAACTGGCTGCTTATTCCCGGGTCCGCGTGGCCCGGGCAAAGGAAATAAAATCATTGGAAGAAATTCAAGAGGAGGCTCTGGAGCTGACTGAAAACCAGCGGCAGGGCGGGGAAGCGAATTTTTTCCGATTCGAGAAAGCGCTGCAAAAGCCCGGCCTTTCCTTTATCTGCGAGGTCAAAAAGGCGTCTCCTTCCAAAGGAATCATAGCGGAGGAGTTTCCTTATCTGGAGATTGCCGGGGATTACGAGGCGGCGGGCGCGGACTGCGTCTCCTGCCTGACGGAGCCAAAGTGGTTTCTGGGATCTGATGAAATATTCCGCCGGATCCGCCAGGCAATCACGCTGCCTATGATCCGCAAGGATTTCACGGTTGACGCTTACCAGCTTTATGAGGCGAAGCTGATGGGAGCGGACGCGGTGCTGCTGATCTGCGCCCTGCTGGATACGGAGACGGTGCGGGAATATCTGAAAATCTGCGATGAGCTGGGACTCAGCGCTCTGGTGGAGGCACATGACGAGGCGGAAATCTCTTCCGCCCTGAAGGCCGGAGCCAGACTGGTGGGTGTCAATAACCGGAACCTGAAAAACTTCACTGTGGACTTCAGCAACGCCGCAAAGCTGCGGGAGCTGATTCCGAAAAGCGTTACCTTTGTGGCGGAGTCCGGAGTGAAAAGCTGTGAGGATGTGAAAGCTCTGGCAGCCCTGGGAGCGGATGCTGTGCTGGTGGGAGAGGCTCTGATGAGAGCGCCGGATAAGAAAGCAAGGCTGGCGGAGTTTCATGCCGCGGCATCACATGAAGGATGACCATTGGAATGATACATGGAATAAGAAAGTAAAGCTTTCTGAGCTTTACGCCGCAGCCAGTGTCGCTGAGAATTTTACAGAATTGAAAAGGAAAAAACGGCACGGAGTGATTTACCCTTGCCGGGAGAGGGGAGGAGCGGACATGCCTGTTCGGATAAAGATTTGCGGTATCCGCCGTCCGCAGGACGTGGACTATATCAATGAATATCTGCCGGACTATGCCGGATTTATTTTCTGGGAAAAAAGCTTCCGTTACGTGACCTTACAGGAGGCCTGTGCATTGCGGAAACGGATGGACGCCCGCATCCCGACGGTTGGCGTTTTTGTCAACGAAGCGCCGGAAAAAATCGCGGAGTATGTTCATTCCGGTGCTGTCCGGATTGTCCAGCTTCACGGACAGGAGACAGAAGAGGATATATCAAATATCCGCAGACTTCTCCCGGACGTTCCCATCTGGAAAGCCTTCAAGGTCCGTTCCGTGGCTGACCTGCAAAAGGCACAGCTCTCTACCGCAGATCAGATACTGCTGGACAACGGCTACGGCACCGGACAGTGCTTCGACCACAGCCTGCTGACCCGGGAATCCCGCGGAGCTTATTTTACCCGCCCCTACATCCTTGCCGGAGGCCTGACTCCCGAGAACATTCCGGAGGTTATTACCAGATACCACCCCTTCATGGTGGACATCTCCAGCGGCGTCGAAACTGATAAATGCAAGGATCCGGAAAAAATACGAAGAGCTGTACAGACGGTTCGTGGAATATAATGACAAAACCAGTAAATGCGGGAGGCAGTTCGTATGTTATGAGAACTGCCGGTAAAGGGAATTTTGCCTGTCAGCAGGTGGAGAGCTTGAAAAAAAGCTAAGGCGAAGATTAACGACAGTTTTGAGCCGTGCTTTTTTTCAAGGCCTCCACCGGAAACAGCAATAAAAATTCCTGATTACCCGTAACCTCATAAAAGGAGAACAACGATGTCAAAAGGAAGATTTGGGATTCACGGCGGACAATACATCCCCGAGACCCTGATGAACGCAGTCATTGAACTGGAGGAAGCCTACAACTATTATAAAAACGATCCCCAGTTCAATGAAGAACTGAACACACTCTTCAGAGAATACACCGGACGCCCGTCCAACCTCTATTTTGCAAAGCGCATGACAGACGACCTGGGCGGAGCCAGAATCTACCTGAAAAGAGAGGACTTAAATCATACCGGCGCCCACAAGATCAATAACGCTCTGGGGCAGGTTCTGTTAGCCAAAAAGATGGGCAAGACCAGAGTCATCGCCGAGACCGGCGCTGGTCAGCACGGCGTGGCTACCGCTACCGCTGCCGCCATGATGGACATGGAGTGCGAGGTTTTCATGGGAGAGGAGGATACGAAACGGCAGGCTCTGAACGTATACCGGATGCGCCTGCTGGGAGCGAAGGTTCATCCTGTCACCTCCGGAACAGCCACTTTAAAGGACGCTGTCTCCGAAACCATGCGGGAGTGGACCAATCGCATTGCGGATACCCATTATGTGTTGGGCTCCGTTATGGGTCCCCACCCATTTCCCACCATTGTGCGGGATTTTCAGGCAGTGATTTCCAAAGAAATCAAAGAGCAGCTGCAGGAAAAGGAGGGCCGGCTTCCGGACTGCGTGCTGGCCTGTGTGGGCGGCGGCTCCAATGCCATCGGCGCTTTTTATCATTTTATTGATGATCCGTCCGTGCAGCTGATTGGCTGCGAGGCGGCGGGCAGAGGAGTGGATACCTTTGAGACCGCGGCTACCCTGGCCATAGGAAAGCTGGGTATTTTTCACGGCATGAAATCCTATTTCTGTCAGGATGAGTACGGACAGATCGCCCCGGTGTATTCCATCTCCGCGGGCCTTGACTATCCCGGAATCGGCCCGGAGCACGCCATGCTCTATGACAGCGGCAGGGCTCAGTATGTGGCCATCACCGACGATGAAGCAGTGGATGCTTTTGAATATCTGTCCAGACTGGAGGGCATCATTCCGGCCATTGAGTCCGCCCACGCGGTGGCTTATGCCAGAAAGCTGGCGCCCACCATGAGGAAGGATCAGATCATGGTCATCAATATTTCCGGCCGCGGCGACAAGGACTGCGCCGCCATCGCCAGATACAGAGGGGAGGACATCCATGAGTAGAGTGACTGACGTGTTTTTAAAGGGAAAAGCATTTATTCCATTCATCACCTGCGGAGACCCGGATCTGGAAACCACCAAAAAGCTGGTGACTGCCATGGAAAAAGCAGGTGCAGATGTCATTGAGCTGGGTATTCCCTTCTCCGATCCCACAGCGGAAGGGCCGGTGATCCAGGAGGCAAATCTGCGCGCTCTGTCCGGCGGCGTGACCACGGACAAAATTCTGGACATGGTGAAGGAGCTGCGCCGGACCGTGACCGTCCCGCTGGTATTTATGACTTATGCCAACGTGGTTTATTCCTATGGAAATAATTCCAAGACCAATATTGAGGGCGGTACGGAGAAATTTCTGAAAAAAGCTGCAGAGGCAGGGATCGACGGTCTGATTTTACCGGATGTACCCTACGAGGAAAAGGCAGACTTTCAGCCCCTGTGCCGGAAATACGGCATTGATTTTATTTCCCTGATTGCTCCTACCTCCCATGACAGAATCCGGACCATCGCAAAAGAGGCGGAGGGCTTTGTGTACTGCGTCTCGTCTCTTGGCGTTACCGGCGTTCGTTCACAGATTACCACCGATATCGGCGCCATGGTGGAGCTGGTGCGGGAGGCAACGAAGGTTCCGGCGGCCATCGGCTTTGGCATTTCCACGCCTCAGCAGGCAGCGGAAATGAGCGCGAAGGCGGACGGTGTTATCGTGGGTTCCGCCATTGTCAAAATCATTGCTGCCCACGGCGCGGACAGTGTTCCCTATGTGGCGGAATATGTGAAGAGCATGAAGGACGCGATACGATAAAGAGAAAACAGGCGGGTGTACTGTGAGAAAGGCCGGGTTGACTTCCCGGCCTTTTGTGTGCTATGATGGCACGGGAAAGCAGAACAGATGATCGCGGCCGCGAAAGCGGGTGAGGAAAGTCCGGGCTTCACAGGGCAGGGATGCCGGATAACGTCCGGCGGAGGCG
>JAJQID010000272.1 GCA_021199405.1 Lachnospiraceae bacterium | reverse complement strand
GAGTAAGTTCCACTTGTACCCCTTCAAAGTGGAAGTTAACTTTTCACTTCAGTCTCTATAAAATATGACGAAGATTCCAGACAGCTTTTCAAAATTTATGATGCGTTCCTGCCGCAGCATTTTTTATATTTTTTGCCGCTGCCGCAGGGGCAGGGATCGTTGGGATAAATTTTGGCCGGCTTGACCACCGTAGTGGAAGACTTCTGCTCCCGGTAAAGAGCCTTTCTGGTATCCTCGTCAAAAATGTCCTCCCAGGCTTCCAGCCCATAAAGCCACTCTGCCTCCGCCGCGACCATATTTTTATAAAGAAGCGCCGCATCATAGTCCAGGCTGACAACCGTATCCTCCTCCATCGTCTCGATCGGATTGGGTACCTTTAAGGAGTCATTGATTCCATCCAGAAAGCCGGTCATGGTCAGGATGTCCACGCCAAAGCGCTCCGCCAGCTGCGCCACAGAGCCGCTCACCGGCTCATCAGGCTTTTTCAGAATTTCTGCGTATATATTCTTTTCCTTTTCGAAATAATCCTTCCAATGCTGCTGAAGCATCGCCTGATTCTGATTTTCATTGTAGGCGATTTTTCTCCACTTTTCCAATAATGTCATTTTCTTTTCCTCCTCCATGTATTTCACGGCTGCAGCAGGCTGCAGATCAGTCCGCGGCGATGCTGCGTTCGCTTATCAGCCGCCGCAAAATAAAAGCCGTATGACTTTCACACGGCTTTTGGGAATTGTCGCAAGATGGGCATATTACTTCGTGACAGTTCCTTACTGTTATTCTGCTGTCTCCGCTTCACTATTCTCATTGTCAGAAGCTTTGCTGCCAAGCATTGCCAGCACCTCTTCCACGCTCTTTCCACTGGCAGCGAACGCGTCCAGAAGCTTCTTCTGATCCTCCGCTTCCTTTGCGGTCTGCAGCTCCTTCAGTTCGTTTTTCTTTTCCTTCAGCTGCTCCTTCAGGGCTTCCATCTCGGCAGTCACAGCGGCAATTCTTTCCTCAACTGTCTGAGGCTGTACTTTTTTTCTTCCACGAGGCATAGGTCACAGGCTCCTTTTCATTATATTGGTGTTGCGTTTATGTAAGTATACCCTGAAGCCAAATATATTGCAAGAAAAAGTTTTGTCTCTCTTTTCTCTTTATTACTCTTTTTTGCGGCGGATAATAACCTATCTTTCCTTCCCGACAAAAAACAGCGCCACAGTTCCCGGTCCGGTATGCGCCCCGATGACAGGACCGATGTCCGTGATCATTTTCACCCTGGCACCGCACAGCTCCTTTAAGCTCCTTGTCAGCATATCCACCGTATCCTGGCAGTCAGAGTTACAGATATAAATCGGGTATTTTTCCAGATCAATGGCAGTCTCCTTCAGCCTTCTGGCAAGTCCGTTCACGGCGTTCTTTTTGCTGCGGACATTCCTGACGCCCACCAAGTGTCCCTCGTTGTCCACATGCATAAGCGGCTTGATATTCAGTGTATCCCCAATCCACGCCGTGGTGGCGCTGACCCGGCCGCCCCTCTTTAAATACTCTAATGTGTCCACAGTAAACCAATGGCAGATTTTCAGCTTCATGCTCTCTGCGTATTCGGCAGCCTCCTCGATGGAAGCCCCCTCTTCCTTCCGGCATTTCACAAGATAAATCAAAAGTCCCTGTCCTGTGGACGCCGAAAGCGTATCCACCGTCAGAATCTTCCGATCCGGATACTCTTCCTTCAGCTCCCCGGCTGCCACCTTTCCTGCGCTGTAGGTGGAGCTTAACCCGGAGGAAAAACCCAGATAAAGCACATCATTTCCCTTCTCCAGCTCCCTGCGGAAATGCTCCCGGAAGGTTTCCGTATTGACCGCGGCAGTCCTGGCGGTCTTCCCCTGTCTCATAAACGTGTAAAATTCCTTCGCAGAAAGCGCATCATTGTCATACTCCACAGTCTCGCCGACAAAATGAAAGGTCAGGTTGACGCTCTTCACATTCCATTCCTTTAACACCTCCGCCGGTGTATCACAGGCTGAATCCGTAAAAATAACATAATTATTCATGACATCCTCCTCCAAAATCAAAAATCCATCATAAGATATTCAATAACCGTTTTGTCAGACATCAAAACCATTTCCCTGTAAATATATATAATACAATATAAAAAAGATGTCAACTTCTTTTGATGAAACAGGCTCACCTACCCTTCCCTGATTCCCGAAATATCCGTTCCAGCCACCATCGAATAATTTGTATAATATACCACAAAGCCCGGCTTTGCCCCGTTGGGCTTTTTCACATGCTTCTTCTGAATATAGTCAATCTCCACCTTATCCTGTTCCCTGTTTTTGCTGTAATAAGCCGCCAGCCTGGCCGCCTCCTCAAAGGTTGCATCCGGAATCTCCGTCTTTCCGCCCGTTTTTACCAGCACATGGGAGCCGGGACAGTTTTTGGCGTGGAACCACCAGTCATTGCCCTGCCCCTCCTTAAAGGTCAGCTGGTCATTCTGAAGATTATTTTTGCCTACGTATATATCATAGCCGTCGCTGCTGACATAATGCCAGGGCCGGCTGACTGTCCTGGGCTTCTTTCTGCCCCGCTCCGAATTCCTTCGGATATGCCCCGTCACAAGCAGCTCCTCCCTGATCTGCAGCAAATCCGCCTCGCATTGAGCCATATCCAGGGCATTGGACACACTTTGCAGATAATCAATTTCCGCCTTTCCCTGGGCGGTCTGCTCCGCCAGAGCCTCGTATGTCCGTTTCATTCTGGCGTATTTTTCAAAATATTTCTTCGCGTTGTCCATCACCGGAATATCCGGATCCAGAGGAATGGTGATTTCTTCATTTGTATAATAATTCAATGCCCGAAAGCTTTTGCTGCCTTCGGGAACAGAGTAGCCGTAGGCAGTAATCAATTCTCCGTAAACACGATATTTTTCCCGCTTTTGAGTGTCCTTCATCTGTTCCGTCTGCAGATCATATTTTTTGATATTGCGCTCCAGGGCAGTCTGCACAACACGGCGAAGATCCGCCGACCGCTGCCTGATTCGGTCTGCGGCGTTCTTTTCCCCGTAATAGGCCAAAAGCAGCTCAGATATACTGTCATACCCTTTCTGTGCCTGCTCAGGGTAAAGAGTGCAGGGAAGCACAAAATATTCCTTCGGCGCTCCGCCCTGATAAACGATCAGGGGAGAAAACTGCCCTTCCTTTATCCGGTCCATCATCTGCTGAAACCGCTTTGCAAGCTCTCCCACCTGTTCCTCCGCCAGGGCGTTGGCGGGAAAATCAGCGTCAATCCCGGCCTGACAGCACAGCTCCTGAGCCATGACAGGGCTGATACCCATGAAGCTGGAATAAATCGCCTTATACAACGGCACAGGCTTCGTTTTCAGAAGCTCCCCCATCCCCGCGGCAGCGTCAAAGGTCAGCGGATCCGCCTTTTCCTGGGTCACAGGAATAAAGTACTCCCGACCCGGCAGGACCTCCCGAACTGAGCTGACCATACTGGAAATATGCTTGATGCTGTCAATGATGGTATTATCGTCCTTTAAGAAAATAATATTACTGTACTTTCCCATCAATTCGATGACCAGCGTTTTCTGACACAGATCCCCCAGCTCATCCAGATGCTCTATCCGAATATGAATAATGCGCTCCAGCCCCGGCTGAGTCACAGATAAAATCCGCCCGTTCTGAATATGCTTGCGCAGCAGCATACAAAAATTGGGGGCAGTAACCGGACCGGGCTTGTTCTCCTGCGTCAGGCAGGCCAGCGGCAAAGAAGCGTTTACCGAAAGCATCAGCCTGTACTGTCCCTGAAAGGTTTTGATTGTCAATAACAGTTCATCCGTCTCCGGCTGCGCTATTTTGCTGATTCTCCCGCCCGCCAGGGTATCGTTCAGCTCCCGGGTCAGGCAGGAAATGGTGATTCCGTCAAATGCCATAATTACTTATTTTCCTTTTAAAAAATGTCCGTCAAATTCATGCGAACCTGATTTTTTTATTATAGTACAAAACCAAAAGAAAGACAACTGAAAGGAAGGCTGTGTTTTTGCCGAGCCGTAACCTTTTATGGCAAATACCACGTAACCGGGTATAATCTTTACTGGTATCGCTCAGATACAAAATTTATTTTGAGGGAGGTTTTCGCATGAAAACATCAAAGGAAGAGCTGGTGATTCGTGAAATCATCGGACCCGGACGGGGAGATACCATCGTTTTTGGTTATGCCATCGAAGCGGCGGAGCAGCTTCTGTTCAGGGAGAAAAGGTACCACTATATGGGTGACGTACAGGTGACCCGGGAGATTTACGCAGTCGTGGCTGAAAGGCTTGGCCGGAAGGTAAAATCTACAGCCAGACAAATCCAGCGGATGAGTGAGCGCTGCTGGAACAGCATGGACGAGGAACAGAAGCTTCGGTACATAGGGAAACGTGAGCTTGCGGAGGTCACGCCCACTGCCCGTGACATGATCCTTTACCTTGCTTTCTACTGCCATTACGGCATGCCCTATTATCAGGTTCTGAAGAGGGAAATCGGCAGATAAGGGAAATGACCATCAAAATAATCTGTCGTTTACCATTTGACAAAATCTGCAACCCATGATAGAGTGTAAACAACTCAATTGATGAGTCACACTAAAGAAAAAGGGCTTTGATCTGCTTTTACGAAAGATAAAAGAGAGATGGAAGCCCTTTTTCTATTGCAAGTATTCGCACATTGAAAACAGTGGATTTAATAAAGGAGCTGACAGGGTGTAAACACCTCGTTTCTGAGACCTTGACAGAAAGGGGGCTTTTCCTATGAGTACGTATGAGGAATTTATGATTATCATTGCGATTGCAGGATTAATTGTTGCCATACTGAATTATATTCAGAAGAAATAGCACCTCCGCTCAGCGAGGTGCTATTGTAACTAAAAACATTTTCGCCGGAAACGGATAGGCCCCACCCTATCGTGTCGGCTCCCTTGTTAAATCCATTATAATCAGCTTCTTCTGATTTTGCAAGCAAAAAATCATTTTTTGTGAGATTTTACTTTTTTAAATAGTATTGCTCTCCTCACTGGAAATTTTCCCTCACTCCTTCTTCAGCCCCAGCTTTCGAAGCAGCGGAATCAGCATATATCCCCGGGGAATATTATACAGCGTCTGCACTGGCATCCCGCCGGTCACCTCCAGCAGCCACAAATACACATTAG
>JAJQID010000095.1 GCA_021199405.1 Lachnospiraceae bacterium | reverse complement strand
AACCTGAGAAGGAAGGCATCGGCGTCTTTGTGTTTGCCGGCTATGTGCCTGCTTCGGACTGGCTGCCCTCGGAAATTGAGAAGAATCAGCAGGGATACCTTGTGACGGATCGAAATCAGGCCACCAGTGTGCCCGGCGTTTACGGCGCGGGAGATGTGTGCGTCAAGGGGCTGCGACAGGTGGTGACAGCGGTGTCCGACGGCGCGGTGGCAGCCACCAGTCTGGAGCTGTATGTGGAAAAGCTGCACCACAGTCTGCGTCTGCCGTCCTTTGTCCAGCTGGTGAATCACGAAAATCAGCAAAAACAGGAGCCTCCGGCTTCTGATGAGCTGTTTGATCGGGAATTAAGAACCCAGATCCGGGGGCTTCTGGAGAGGATGGAGCAGCCGGTTATCATGAAGGTATGGGCAAAGCGGGACGAGGAGCAGCAGGAATTATTTTCTTTTCTGAATGAACTGGCTGGTTTGTCGAAAAAGTTGTCTCTGGAATTAGCCGAAACAAGAGAAATCCCTGAGGAGCTTTGGCCTGCGGTCCGGTTGTATGACGGCGGGGGCAATGACAGCGGATTTTGTTTTCACGGGATTCCCACGGGGGAGGAGTTTACCTCCTTTATGCTGGCTGTCTGTCAGCTGGGCGGACCTGGCAGAGGTCTTCCTGAAGAAGCAAAGCGGCTGCTTCAGGAGGCAGGGGAAGATGTCAGCGTGCAGATTTTTGTGTCGCTGACCTGTACCATGTGCCCCCGGACGGTGCAGTCGGCGGCGCTGCTGGCAGTGGAGAGGAAGAAAAAGAGAAGGGTGCTTGTGGATGTGTTTGATCTGTCGCTGTTTCCGGCGCTGCGGGAGCGGTATCAGATACGCAGTGTGCCCTGTATTGTGGTGAACGGGGAGCGGGTGCTGTTCGGAAGGAAGGAAGTGGACGAGCTGGCGCGGGAAGTGCTTGCCGGATGATTGCTGTAAGGGGGGCTGCAAAGGGTCGCGTGGGTTATACTTTGCAGCTTTTTCCTTCTTGACAAGAAAGGGCATTCGTGTAAAACTAAGGATAGGTTTGTTCGGAAAATGCTTTATAAGTTTCAAAGGATTGTTTATGCATAAATATTTTTTACAAATAATATTTAGTATATCATGTATATTTCTTCTGTCCGGCTGCGGCAGCGCGGCAAATTCCTCATCCGCACAGGAGGCTTCGGCGGCGGTGGAGGTGGAGGAGGATACTGTCTATACGCTGATCGAGGATATGAAGTACGAGGAGGCTCTTGCACTTTTAGAGACGGCGGAGCTTGGTGAGCAGGAGAGTCTGCGGGTGGCGGGCATCTGCTATATGGGACAGGGGCTTTATGAGGAGGCGGTGGAGGCCTTTGAGGAGGCGCTTGCCTGCAATGGAGGCTTTATTTACGAGATTGATTATGACATCAACCGTTATCTGGCGGTAGCTTACAATAAGCTGGGCGAGTATGAGAAGGCGGAGGAGGTGTATGCCGCCATCTGCGCCCTGCAGCCAAAGGATGCGGACGCCCAGTATATGCACGGCGTTACCTATCTGGAGCTGGGGCAGTATGAGAACGCGGTGGAATGCTTTGACTCCGCCGTAGCGCTGGCTCCCACGGACTATGATCTGATGATTTCCATTTATCAGGCGCTGGCTCAGTACGGCTACCGGGCGCTGGGAGAGGAATACATCGCGGACATTCTGGACAACAGTGCTTCCATCAGCGATTATGACAGAGGCCGGGTGTTGTATTACACCGGGGAGTACAGTCAGGCTATTGTTTATCTGGAAAAAGTAAAATCTCAGGGAACCCAGGATGTGATTCTGTATCTGGCCATGAGCTATGAGGCATTGGGCGATTACAATTACGCCGCCAACGTGTACATCTCCGGCCTGGAGCTGGGGGAGAGCGCTGTGCTGTACAATCAGCTGGGTCTGTGTCAGCTCAAGCGCGGGCTTTACGAGGAGGCGCTGGAGGCCTTTACCCAGGGGCTGACCTGCAATGACACCTCCCTGCGTCAGAACCTGAGATACAATCAGATCGTGGCCTACGAGATGCTGGGAGATTTTGACACGGCCAAGGAACTGATGGAAAGCTATGTCAGCGACTATCCCGGGGATGAGGAAGCGCAAAGAGAGGCATTATTTTTGGAGAGCAGATAAGATGAAAGCCAATATTATTTCCTATTTACAGACATATGGACAGGAAAGCTTTCAGCAGAGGGCATTCAACGGAGTGGATGCCCTCATTTTGTGTCAGTTTTCCTATTTGAAATTTAAGGGAATCATTCCCGGATTCGATGAAAACGGGGATATGGTGACGATCCTTGATATCTGGCGCAGTCCGAACCGGGAAAAAATGTTTTATGACACCCGGTTCGAGGAGGAAAACCGGGCTTTGGCTGAGCAGCTTTTGCTGGCCGACCGGTTTAAAAATGTCCGCTTCGGTCTTTTCGCCGATTTTGTCAGTGCAGAAGAGAAGGTGCAGTTTTCCGCCCTGAGCTGTGTGCTGGAGGACGACAGTGTGAAGATTATCTACCGGGGCACGGACGAGAGCCTGGTGGGCTGGCGGGAGGATATGGACATGGCTCTCACCTATCCGGTGCCGGGGCAGGAGTACAGCAGCCGCTATCTGGAGCTGGCGGCAGGGCTTTTTGATGGACCGTTAGATATTCTGGGCCATTCCAAGGGCGGAAATCTGGCGGTGTACGCGGCCATGAACGCCTCCGATGAGGTGCAGGAGCGGATCGGCATTATTTACAATATGGACGGTCCCGGCTTCAAAAAGGGCGTCTGCCAGCTGGAGCTTTTTGAAAAAATAGAGCCGAAAATCCGGAAATTTATTCCGCGCTCCTCTCTGGTCGGCATGATTCTGGAAAATTACGGCGACTATCAGGTGGTGGACAGCAACACGGTAGGGCTTTTACAGCATTTTCCCTGCTCCTGGACGGTGGAGGGAACGGATTTTGTTTATCTGGAAAAGCTGGACGAGCCGCAGAGAATCATCAACGATTCTGTCAGAGAGTGGATTGACAGTCTCAGAGAGGAGGAGCGGCGGGAGTTTGTGGACACGCTGTTTGAGGTGCTGGAGGCCAGCGGCGTCAGTGATCTGGTGGAGTTTACCCAGGACTATAAGGGCTGCATCGGCAGAATGCTGACCGCCCTGCAGAATCAGGACCCGGACAAAAGACGGCAGGCTGCCGGTGTGGTTCGCCGCCTGTTTCAGATTTCCGGGCAGACCTTCCGCAGCGAAACCCTTGCCTGGATTCAGGAAAAGCTGGAGAAGTGAGATCGTCCCGCTGATTTTTTTAGATAGTTTTTAGACTCAAACCTTGTAAGTTTTTACAATTCATGGTAAGATTAAAATAATGTTTGTGTGCAATGCGCACAGGAAGGAGCATGAATAAAATGGGAATGGATATTCGCTATTCTGCGAACCAGAAGGACGTAAAGCGCTACACCACCCAGGAGCTGCGGGATGAATTCCTGATTCAGAATCTGTACGTGGCCAATGAGATCGTGGCGGTTTATTCTCATGTGGATCGCATGGTAACTGTAGGCTGCATGCCTACCACTGAGGTCGTGCCGATTGACAAGGGCATTGACTGCTGGCACAATTTCGGCACCGATTATTTTCTGGAGAGAAGAGAGATCGGTATTTTCAATATCGGGGAGGGAAAGGGAACCATCGTTGCCGATGATGAGACCTTTGAGCTGGGCTACAAGGACTGCCTCTATATCACCAAGGGAACGAAGAAGGTGACCTTCGCCAGCGCCGATCCGGCTCACCCCGCCAAATTCTACATGGTCAGCGCTCCTGCGCACTGTTCCTACAAGACCACTTTTATTTCCATCGACGATGCGGCCAAGAGAACCTTAGGGTCGTTAGAGAATTCCAATAAGCGCACCATCAATCAGTTCATCCATCCGGATGTGCTGCCCACCTGTCAGCTTTCCATGGGCATGACCTGCCTGGAGCCGGGCAGTGTGTGGAATACCATGCCCTGCCACACCCATGAGCGCCGCATGGAGATCTATACATATTTTGAAGTGCCAAAGGATAATGTGGTCATGCATTTCATGGGCGAGCCCACTGAGACCAGACATCTGGTGATGCAGAATGAGGAAGCGGTGATCAGTCCATCCTGGAGCATTCACTGCGCCTCCGCCACATCCAATTACACTTTTATCTGGGCCATGGGCGGGGAGAATCAGGCCTTTGACGACATGGACAACCTGCTGCCCACGCAGCTGAGATAAGGAACAGTTCATTTTTAACAGTTCCTAAGGAACTGTGAGTGAAGGAATCAGAAGGATTGAAGAGACCAGGGGGTATTATACTTTGGACTGCTTCGCATCAGGCGTTTTCGCAGTCCTCTGCTCCCTGTATCATAAAAAATAAAGAAAGAAGGAGAAAATTATGGTAAGTTTTAGTTTGGAAGGCAAAGTAGCCATGGTAACCGGCGCGTCCTACGGCATCGGTTTCGCCATCGCAAGCGCGTACGCTGAGGCCGGCGCAACCATCACATTCTGCGATATCAAGCAGGAGCTGGTGGACAAGGGTCTGGCAGCTTATGCGGAGAAAGGCATCACCGCCTACGGCTATGTCTGCAACGTCTGCGACGAGGAGCAGGTGAAGGCTATGGTAGCTCAGATTGAGGAAGAGCATGGTGTCATTGATATTCTGGTCAATAATGCCGGCATCATCAAGAGAATTCCGATGACAGAGATGAGCGCGGAAGCATGGCGCCAGGTCATCGACGTAGACCTGACTGGTCCGTTTATCATGTCCAAGGCCTGCATTCCGTCCATGATCACCAAGGGCGGCGGCAAGATCATCAACATCTGCTCCATGATGTCCGAACTTGGCCGTGAGACCGTTTCCGCTTATGCGGCGGCAAAGGGCGGCTTAAAGATGCTGACCAGAAATATCTGCTCCGAGTACGGCCAGTACAACATCCAGTGCAACGGCATCGGACCCGGCTACATCGAGACTCCTCAGACTGCTCCTCTCAGAGAGCGTCAGGCTGACGGCTCCAGACATCCCTTCGATCAGTTTATCGTAGGCAGAACCCCGGCCGGCCGCTGGCTGCAGACCGAGGAGCTGACCGGACCTGCGGTATTCCTGGCAAGCGAGGCTTCCAACGCTGTGAACGGCCATGTGCTGTATGTGGACGGCGGTATCCTGGCTT
>JAJQID010000091.1 GCA_021199405.1 Lachnospiraceae bacterium | reverse complement strand
CCACCCTGGCCTGGGGGATTGAGGGAAAGGTGGAGTATGCTCTGGAGGGCAGTATTTTTGTGGCCGGCAGCGCGGTGCAGTGGCTGAGGGACGGTCTGGAAATGATTCGCACGGCGGCGGACAGTGAGACGGCGGCAAATCTGGTGGAGGACAGCGGCGGCATGTATATTGTCCCTGCTTTTGTGGGCCTGGGGGCGCCCTATTGGGATGATAAGACCAGGGGCGCGGTATTCGGTCTGACCCGGGGCATCACCCGGGGGCATTTCGTGCGGGCCACTCTGGAGTCGCTGGCCTATCAGACCCGGGACATTGTGGAGGCCATGGAGAAGGACAGCGGTATTGCCATGACCACACTGAAGGTGGACGGCGGCGCTGTGCGGAATAATCTGCTCATGCAGTTTCAGAGCGATATCCTGAATGTCCCTGTCATCCGGCCCCGGATCAGTGAGACTACGGCGCTGGGAGCGGCTTATATGGCGGGACTGGCAGTGGGCTTCTGGAAGAATAAGGAGGAGGTCATTGCCAGTAATCAGGTTGAGCGGGTATTTGAGCCTTCCATGGAGGAGAAAGAAAGAGAGCAGAAATACCGGGGATGGCAGCAGGCGGTGGCATCCGCACGCACATTTCGGCCTGAAGCTGATGAAACATAAACAGATTTTGAATGTTTTGAAGATTTGGGGAGGCATAATGGAAAACAGACTGGCTGACATGAAAAGAAGTATCAGCAGGCACCATGCACAGGATCAAACCTGCCAGCTGTTCACCCAATGGGGAGAAAAGCTGACGCAGATGTCACATGAGGAAAAGGCACAGGGCGTGCTGACCGAGTACCCCAGACCTTATATGCAGAGAGAAAGCTATCGCAGTCTGAACGGGTATTGGGACTATGCTATCGAGGAGGGCGATTCCCTGCCGGAGTCAGATACTGGAAATCATGACTGGCAGGGGGAGATTCTGGTGCCCTTTTCCCCGGAGAGTGTGCTTTCCGAGGTGGGAAGGCAGCTGCTGCCTGCGCAGACGCTGTGGTATCACAGAATTCTGCCGGGGGATTTTCTGAAGGAAGGCTCTGAAGATGGCAGACTGCTGCTGCATTTCGGGGCGGTGGATTTTGCCTGCTGTGTGTATGTGAACGGCGTTAAGGTTCAGAGTCTGGAGCGAGGCGGGAGGTGGTATGAGAATCCTGCGGGAAGCGTTTCGTCCGGGGAGGACTGCGGTACTGGCTGTGAAAGCGGTCTGACCCACAGCGGCGGCTATACGCCCTTTACTGTGGATATCACAGACTGCCTGTTTTCAGGGCAGCAGGACAATCATATTTCTCTGGCAGTGCTGGATGCCTCAGATACCTCTTACCATAACCGGGGCAAGCAGACCCTGAGACGGGGCGGCATGTTTTACATGGCCCAGAGCGGAATCTGGCAGAGCGTCTGGCTGGAATGGGTCCCAGCACTATATATTCGCTCGGTAAGCACGGAGCCGGACTTTGACAGGCGGCAGGTAAAAATTTCTGTCACCATAAATGACACACGAGTCAGAAAGACTCCGGAAACAGAGATCAAGCTCAGGCTGAGCTGTGAAAACAGAACCACAGTTGATACCTGGCCCAGCGGGAAAGGCAGAGCCACTCTGATTTATCATGTGGAGGAAATACATCCGTGGACGCCGGAGGAGCCTTATTTATATGAATATAAACTGGCAGTTGGCAGTGATGAGGTCTGCGGCGTATTCGGTTTGCGCTGTTTTACCATTGAAAGGGATGAGAAGGGAACTCCACGTTTTTGTCTGAATCATCATTCATATTTTCTGAACGGCGTGCTGGATCAGGGGTACTGGCCGGACGGGCTTTATACCGCGCCTTCAGAGGAGGCTCTGCTGCACGATATCCGCACCATGAAAAACTGCGGCTTCAATCTGCTGCGCAAGCACATTAAGGTGGAGTGTCAGAGGTGGTACTATCATTGTGACCGGGAGGGGATGATTGTCTGGCAGGATATGGTGAATGGCGGCGAGCCCATGAATATGCTGCTGGTCTGCTATCTGCCCACCGGCTTTCCTGGAATAGGGACACTGATTCCGGATTCACTTTATGGCCTTTTTCACAGAAAAAATAAGAACGGGCGCAGGGAGTGGTACCGGGAGACCGCGGAGACCATTGAGGCGCTGCGGCCGGTGACGTCCCTTGCGGTCTGGGTGGCCTTCAATGAGGGCTGGGGCCAGTTTGATTCCCGGAAAGCCACCGATTTTATCCGCAGGAAAGACCCTTCCCGGCTGATCGTCTCCGCCAGCGGCTGGTTTGACCGGGGCGCGGGAGATTTTTTGAGTGAGCACAATTATTTTCACAGGCTGGAAGTGAGAAAGGATAAGCGGGGGCGGGCCTGGGTGCTGTCGGAATACGGCGGCTTTGCCCATCATGTCAAAGGACACAGCTTCACAGACCGGATTTATGGTTACCGGAAATATGATACACGGGAGGAATATCAGAAAGCGATCAGAAAGCTGAAAACGGAAATTGACACGCTCTGGCTGCAGGGGCTTTCGGCCGCGGTTTATACGCAGGTCAGCGACGTGGAGGAGGAGGTTAACGGGATCATGACCTATGACAGGAAGGTCTGCAAGCTGTCATAGGGGAAAGGAGAGCAATAAGACTCGCGGGTCCTGAAAAAAGGAGCCCGCGGGTCAGAATAAGTCTGAAATGAGAATGCTTTTTACTCGTAAATAATTCTCGGCGCCTTGCGGATGATGATCTTCCAGTTGGTACCGGTGCCCACGTTGTAGGCTCTGGAAAAGCTGCCCTGGTTGATGGCCACAGCCATGCAGTCCAGACTGTTGACATACAGCAGGGGTTCACCGATACATACGTCGGCGAAGCTTCTGGCGTAGGTCATGATATATTTGTAGACGGTGCGGGTCTGGTTGGAGATGGCAATTTCCACCCGGTCGCCGTGTTTTACGTCCAGCTGCAGAAAGGTCTCCCGGGGAATGTTGGTCCAAAGACTTCCAAAACGCACATCCAGCACGTCGATGATGCCGGTCACCTTATCGTGCTCCAGTACCGGTGGAATGGTAGGAAGCTCCACCACGTCCTCCGGCGGCATCTGGGGGCCTACCCCCTTGAAATCAATGATGCCGGCGGCCAGCCTGGCGCCGCAGTAAGCGTAGATATCCCGCCCGTGGAAGGTGTAGCTTTCCCCGGAGTTGGGCAGGCGGTTTACCGACTCATCGATGATGCGGGCTTCCTGGATGCCGATCAGCTTTTTGACATGAGTCAGGGTGCCGTTGTCCGGCGTGACGATATAGTGGCCGCTTGCGGTTTTGACCACAATGCTCTTCCGGTCACTCCCCACGCCCGGATCCACTACGCTGACAAACACCGTGCCCTCCGGCCAGTAGGTTACGGTCTGAATCAGCCGGTAGGAGGCCTCCCAGATATCATATTGAGGAATCTCGTGGGTCAGGTCGCGGACGTAAAGCTCCCGGTCCACCCCGAAGGCCACTCCGTACATGGCGCTGACCGCGCCGTCGCAGGTGCCGAAATCTGTCTGTAATATCAATGCGTGTCTCATGAATACCTCCTCAAAATGTGAATATTACCATTATTATTCACAGCCAACAATTTAAAAAATCATATTGACAATAGTAGCGGATTGTGCTAGATTTGTCAATGAAGAGAACGAGGCTCTTTTTTTTGTGCCTTAAAATGTGAATCGTAAGATAAACAATATAAATCGGAGGTAAGAACCATGAGAACAAGGATCACTCTGGCATGCACCGAGTGCAAGCAGCGCAATTACAATACTACAAAGGACAAGAAGGCTCATCCGGACAGGATGGAGACAAAGAAATACTGCAGATTCTGCAAGAGACATACCGTTCATAAGGAAACCAAATAATAAAGCTTCCGGAGGTTTTTAGGATGAGCGAGAAGGTGGAAAAGAAAGCGGACAGGGAATCTGAAAAAAAGGACAAAAAGCCGGAGAAGAAGCCAAAGGACAGCTTTTTCAAGGGTGTAAAGGCGGAATTTAAGAAGATTACCTGGCCGGACAGAAACACCGTGGTAAAGCAGTCGGCCGCCGTCATCAGTATCTCAGTTGTGGTTGGTGTGATCATTGCAGTGCTTGACATGATCATTCAGTACGGCATTAGTTTTATTATTGGCTGAACGGGGGGCAATATGGCAGAATCAGAAGCAAAATGGTATGTTGTTCACACCTATTCCGGTTATGAAAACAAAGTAAAGGACGGCATCGAGAGCACCATTGCCAACAGAAACTTAAGCGATGAGATCCTCGAGGTCATGATCCCCATGGAGCAGGCGGAGGAAATAAAGGACGGCGTTACCAGGCATGTGGAGCGCAAGATGTTTCCTGGCTATGTGCTGGTCAGAATGGTCATGAATGACGACACCTGGTTTGTAATCCGCAATACCAGGGGTGTGACGGGGTTTGTAGGACCGGGAAGCAAGCCGGTGCCGCTGTCCGAGACCGAGATGCGGGCTCTTGGCATTGCCGGTGAGGTGGAAAAAAAGATTTCGGTGGATTTCGAAGAGGGCGACAGCGTGGTCGTCATTGCCGGTGTGTGGAAGGATGTGGTCAGCGTTGCCAGAAAGGTAGATCTTGGCAAGCAGACCGTGACCATCACGGTGGACATGTTTGGAAGAGAGACACCGGTGGATGTTGCTTTGGCGGATGTCAAAAAGCTGCAGTAAAAGCGACTGAGAAGGCCCGAGAAGCGGAGCGTCCTGTTTTGATGATAAAACGGGAAGGGCTGCGAGGCGGGCATGAGGTTTGTTTATTTTGCGCCCTGCGGGGTGTTAAGATAAAGTGTCAGAAGTTCCGTTTTACGGAACAGTGGGAGCGGAGAAGGCATGTCTCCGCGCCAGCAACCACATTTTATAGGAGGTGCCATTATGGCAAAGAAAGTAACAGGATATATCAAATTACAGATTCCTGCTGGCAAGGCTACACCAGCACCGCCGGTAGGCCCGGCATTGGGTCAGCATGGCGTCAATATCGTTGAATTTACCAAGCAGTTCAACGCCCGTACAGCCGACAAGGGTGATCTGATCATCCCGGTTGTCATCACAGTTTATGCGGACAGAAGCTTCAGTTTCGTTACCAAGACTCCGCCCGCGGCAGTTCTGTTAAAGAAAGCCTGCAATATCAAATCCGGTTCCGGTAAGCCCAACAAAGAGAAGGTTGCTACCATCTCCCGGGATAAGATCAGAGAGATTGCGGAGATGAAGATGCCTGACCTGAACGCGGCAAGCGTGGAGGCGGCTATGAGCATGATCGCCGGTACTGCCCGCAGCATGGGTATCGAAGTAAAGGATTAATGAAAAAATGGGAGACAGAAATTGTCGTTTGAACCACAGGAGGTAAAGAATGAAACACGGCAAAAAATATGCAGAAGCCGCAAAGCAGATCGACAGAACGGCTGCTTATGAGCCCGCGGAGGCGATTGCGCTGGTAAAGAAGACCGCACCCGCAAAATTTGACGAGACAGTGGAGATCCATCTGAGAACAGGCTGCGACGGACGTCATGCAGAGCAGCAGGTCCGCGGCGCAGTTGTGCTGCCCAACGGAACAGGCAAGAGCATCCGCGTTCTGGTATTTGCAAAAGGTGACAAGCTTGCGGAGGCGCAGGCGGCAGGAGCTGATTTTGTGGGAGGCGATGAGCTGATCCCGAAGATTCAGCATGATGGATGGCTGGATTTTGACAAGGTGGTAGCTACCCCTGATATGATGGGCGTGGTTGGCCGTCTTGGTAAGATTCTTGGACCTAAGGGCCTGATGCCCAATCCGAAGGCCGGTACAGTGACCATGAATGTGGCACAGGCGGTCAAGGAGCTGAAAGCCGGTAAGATTGAGTACAGACTGGATAAGACTAATATCATCCATTGCCCTATCGGAAAGGTATCCTTCTCGGAGGAGGCTCTTCTGGAGAATTACAATGTGCTGATGGATGCCATTTCCAAGGCAAGACCCAGCGCACTGAAGGGTCAGTATCTGAAGAGCGTGACCTTAAGCTCCACCATGGGCCCCGGCGTGAAGCTCAGCACTGCGAAGTATTCATAAGAGGATCCAAAGTATCATTTAATTAAATAATCATCAGGGGTTGACCGTGGTCAGCCCCTGTGGTATTATAACCAACGGCGGTGTGAGCCGCCGACAAATCAGCCGAAGACAGCAGGTACTGCTGTGTTGGATTTTCAGCACACAGATGTGTAAGCGAGCAATCCGCCTGCCGAGGAAAGAGTATGGATAAACAGTCTCTCCCTGTCTTCACGGGGGGATTTTTTATTTCTATATTATTATCTCTTTCGGCAAAATCTATAAGGAGGTAATCAAATGGCGAAAGTTGAACTGAAACAGCCGATCGTTGCGGAAATTTCCGAGACTGTCAAGGATGCGCAGAGCGTTGTTCTTGTGGATTACAAGGGACTTACCGTCGAGCAGGATACTCAGCTGCGCAGAAAGCTTCGCGAGGAGAACATCAGCTACAAGGTGTATAAGAACACGCTGATGAACTTTGCATTTAAGGGCACAGATTTTGAGCAGCTTGCTCCGTATCTGAACGGACCCAGCGCAATCGCAGTATCTTCCACAGACGCGACAGCTCCGGCCCGCGTGATCACAGATTTTGTCAAGGCTAATAAGCTGACAAACCTGGAAATCAAAGCCGGCGTTGTGGAGGGACAGGTTTATGACGCGGCAGGAATGCAGGCAGTTGCTTCCATTCCGTCCAGAGAGGTACTGCTTTCCAGACTGCTTGGCTCCATGCAGTCTCCGATTGCAAACTTTGCCCGCGTGGTGAAGCAGATCGCGGAGAAGAACGGCGAGCCTGCAGAAGCACCGGCAGAGTAAGACCTGCGTATTTTTGTAGTTTTGTATTGAATATGGTAAATCACTATTATTGGAGGTAAATAAAATGGCTAAGTTAACAGCACAGGAACTGATTGATGCTATCAAAGAGATGACAGTATTAGAGTTAAACGAATTGGTAAAGGCCTGCGAAGAGGAGTTCGGTGTATCTGCTTCCGCAGGTGTTGTCGTAGCGGCGGCCGGCCCTGCTGAGGAAGTTGAGGAGAAGACTGAGTTCGACGTAGAGCTGACCGAGATCGGCGATCAGAAGGTAAAGGTTATCAAGGTTGTTCGTGAGATCACCGGCCTGGGCCTGAAGGAAGCAAAGGATCTGGTTGACAATGCTCCGAAAATGGTTAAGGAAGCAGTCAGCAAGGAAGAGTCCGAGGATATCAAGAAGAAGCTTGAGGAAGTTGGAGCTAAGGTTACTGTAAAATAAAAAGTGAAGTTTTTCACAGACAGGATAACAGCCGGGCAGCGGATGCTGACCGGCTGTTTTATAGTGCAGAACACTCAGATAATCATTTGAAATATACCAGGCAATTTTTTGAAAATATTTCTTGACTTGCCAGAAACGTTGTAGTAGACTAGATAAATTATATTGGAATTTTATGCTTGTGGTGCTTGCCTCAAAATGCAAAAAAAGGCAGGTCAAAAGAAAGAACGGGGTGATTGTCAATGGAAAAAAACAGAATACGTCCGCTTGCAACCGGCAAGAACATGCGTATGAGTTATTCAAGACAAAAAGAAGTTTTGGAGATGCCTGATCTGATCGAAGTGCAGAAGGATTCCTATAATTGGTTTTTAACGGAAGGGCTGAAAGAGGTATTTGACGACATTTCTCCCATTACCAATTATGACGATTCTCTGAGCCTTGAATTTGTTGACTTTGAATTATGCGAATCTGAGAAGAAGTACACCATTGAGGAGTGCAAGGAAAGAGACGCGACCTATGCCGCTCCCCTGAAGGTGAAGGTACGCCTGCATAATAACGCGAAGCCGGAGGCCGGTTTTGCGGAGCATGAGATATTTATGGGCGATATGCCGCTGATGACAAAGACGGGTACATTTGTTATCAATGGTGCGGAGCGTGTCATTGTCAGTCAGCTGGTTCGTTCCCCCGGTATTTATTATACAATCAGCCATGATAAGCTGGGAAAGAGACTGTATTCCTGTCAGGTGATTCCCAATCGCGGTGCCTGGCTGGAGTATGAGACGGATTCCAATGATGTTTTTTACGTGCGTGTGGACAGGACAAGGAAGGTGCCGATCACGGTGCTTGTCCGTGCCCTTGGCGTGGGAACAAACGAGGAGATTCTGGAGATTTTCGGCGATGAGCCCAAGATTCTGGCAAGCTTTGGCAAAGACAGCGCCACCAACTATCAGGAAGGCCTGCTGGAGCTGTACAAAAAGATTCGTCCCGGCGAGCCTCTGACTGTGGAGAGCGCGGAGGGACTGATTACCAATATGTTTTTTGATCCCAAACGCTATGATCTGGCGAAGGTGGGACGTTATAAATACAACAAGAAACTGTCTTTCCGCAACCGTCTGACAGGCCATGTTTTAAGCGAGGATGTGGCGGATCCGACCACAGGAGAGGTTCTGGCTGCTGCCGGCACGACAGTCACGAGAGAGCTGGCGGATCGGCTTCAGAATGCCGCAGTTCCTTATGTTTATGTGCAGACAGAGGAGAGAAATGTGAAGGTTCTCTCCAATATGATGGTGGACATCAATGCCTGGGTGGACTGTGACGCGAAGGCCCTTGGCATCAAAGAGAAGGTTTACTATCCTGTGCTTGCCCAGATTCTGGAGGAGAACGGGGATGATCCTGAGGCTCTGGCAGAGGCAATCCAGAGGAATTTAAGTGAGCTGGTGCCGAAGCACGTTACCAAGGAAGATATTTTTGCTTCTATCAATTATAATATGCATCTGGAATATGGTGTGGGCAATGATGACGATATCGACCATCTGGGCAACCGCCGTATCCGGGCGGTGGGAGAGCTTTTGCAGAATCAGTACCGTATTGGTCTTTCCCGCATGGAGAGAGTGGTTCGTGAGAGAATGACCACCCATGACGCCGCGGAGGTGACGCCGCAGTCGCTGATTAATATCAAGCCGGTGACCGCTGCAGTGAAGGAGTTCTTTGGCTCCTCTCAGCTGTCTCAGTTTATGGATCAGAATAACCCGCTGGGTGAGCTGACCCACAAGAGACGTCTTTCCGCCCTGGGTCCCGGAGGACTTTCCCGTGACCGTGCCGGATTTGAGGTTCGTGATGTACACTATTCTCACTATGGCAGGATGTGTCCCATTGAGACCCCTGAAGGTCCCAATATCGGCCTGATCAATTCTCTTGCCAGCTATGCGAGAATCAATGAGTATGGATTCATCGAGGCTCCCTATCGCAAGATCGATAAGAGCGATCCGAAGAATCCCCGTGTTACCGACGAGGTGGTTTACATGACTGCCGACGAGGAGGACAATTATCATGTGGCGCAGGCCAATGAGGCGCTGGATGAGGAAGGGCACTTTGTGAGAAACAGCGTTTCCGGCCGTTTCCGCGAGGAGACTCAGGAGTATCCCAAAACCATGTTTGATTACATGGATGTATCGCCGAGAATGGTATTTTCCGTGGCGACAGCTCTGATTCCCTTCCTGCAGAACGACGATGCGAACCGTGCCCTGATGGGTTCCAACATGCAGCGTCAGGCGGTGCCGCTTCTGTTCACGGAAGCGCCTGTGGTAGGTACGGGTATTGAGAGAAAGGCGGCTGTGGACTCCGGCGTATGTGTAGTGGCAGAGAAAAACGGCACCATAGATTATGTTTCTTCTGACCTGATTAAAATGACGGCGGACGACGGCGAGCATCTGGAATATCATCTGGCTAAATTTGTCCGATCCAATCAGTCCAACTGCTACAATCAGAAGCCTATTGTTTTTAAGGGCGACAGAGTGGCCGCGGGACAGGTGATCGCGGACGGAGCTTCCACGGATGAGGGCGAGCTGGCGCTTGGCAAAAACCCGCTGATCGGCTTCATGAACTGGGAGGGCTACAACTTTGAGGACGCAGTGCTTTTGAGCGAGCGCCTGGTGCAGGAGGATGTGTATACTTCCGTTCACATTGAGGAATATGAGACAGAGGCCAGAGATACCAAGCTTGGACCGGAGGAGATCACCAGAGATGTTCCCGGTGTGGGTGAGGATGCGCTGAAGAATCTGGACGAGAGAGGAATTATCCGTATCGGCGCGGAGGTTCGTACCGGCGATATTCTGGTGGGTAAGGTGACTCCAAAGGGAGAGACAGAGCTGACCGCGGAGGAAAGACTGCTGCGTGCAATTTTCGGCGAGAAGGCGAGAGAGGTGAGGGATACCTCCCTGAAGGTGCCTCACGGCGAGTACGGCATTGTGGTGGACGCCAAGGTATTCACCAGAGAAAACAGCGATGAGCTCAAGCCCGGCATGAATATGTCCGTTCGCATTTATATTGCTCAGAAGAGAAAGATTTCTGTGGGCGACAAAATGGCGGGCCGTCACGGAAATAAGGGTGTGGTTTCCAGGGTTCTGCCAGTGGAGGATATGCCCTATCTGCCCAACGGAAGACCGCTGGATATTGTGTTAAATCCGCTGGGTGTGCCGTCCCGTATGAATATCGGGCAGGTGCTGGAGATTCATCTGTCTCTGGCAGCCAAAGCTTTGGGCTTTAATGTGGCCACTCCGATTTTTGACGGCGCCAAAGAGGACGATATCATGGACACTCTGGATCTGGCCAACGATTATGTGAATCTGTCCTGGGAGGAGTTTGAGGCAAAGCACAAGGAAGAGCTCCTTCCGGAGGTGCTGCAGTATCTGTCCGACAACAGAGACCACAGAGAAGAGTGGAAGGGCGTGCCGATCTCCAGAGACGGCAAGGTCAGACTGCGCGACGGACGTACTGGCGAGTATTTTGACAGCCCTGTGACCATTGGCCACATGCATTATCTGAAGCTGCACCATCTGGTGGACGATAAGATTCATGCCCGTTCCACCGGTCCTTACTCTCTGGTAACGCAGCAGCCTCTGGGCGGAAAAGCGCAGTTCGGCGGACAGCGTTTCGGAGAGATGGAGGTCTGGGCTCTGGAGGCTTACGGCGCTGCCTACACCCTGCAGGAAATCCTGACGGTGAAGTCTGACGATGTGGTGGGTCGTGTCAGAACCTATGAAGCCATCATTAAGGGCGAAAATGTACCGGAACCGGGCATTCCCGAGTCCTTTAAAGTGCTGCTTAAGGAGCTGCAGGCTCTGGCGCTGGATGTGAGAGTGCTGCGTGATGACGGCACCGAAGTGGAGATCAGGGAAAATATTGATTACGGCGATAATGATTACCGTTTTGAAATGGAGGGCAGGAGAAGCGATTATGGCTCTGAAGAAAAAGCGCTTGTATCCAGCGGCCACCAGATCCAGGAGTTTGACAACAGCGGTGAGATTGTAGATGCCGAAGCGGAATATGACGATTCTGAGGAATATGATGATTCATCAGATGTCGATATCGATTTTGACGGAGAGGAATAAAAAAGCGCGATGCTGTTTTTAAGGACCGGCAATCCGTAAGCATCATGAAAGCTTATTGCCGGTCACAGTGCGGCCGGCAGCCATATTTCAGAAGGGAGTGTCAAAATGCCAGAATCAAAAAACGAAGTTTATCAGCCGATGACATTCGATGCGATAAAAATCGGCCTTGCCTCACCGGAGCAGATCCTGAAGTGGTCCCGGGGCGAGGTCACAAAGCCTGAGACCATCAACTACAGAACCTTAAAGCCTGAGCGGGACGGCCTGTTCTGTGAAAAGATTTTCGGACCCAGCAAGGACTGGGAGTGCCACTGCGGCAAATATAAAAAGATCAGATACAAGGGCGTGGTATGCGACCGCTGCGGCGTGGAGGTGACAAAGTCCAGCGTCAGAAGAGAGCGGATGGGGCACATTAAGCTGGCGGCGCCGGTATCTCATATCTGGTACTTTAAGGCGATTCCGTCCCGTATGGGCACCATGCTGGATATTACGCCCAAGGCGCTGGAGAAGGTGCTTTATTTTGCCAGCTATATCGTTCTGGATAAAGGAGAATCCAACCTGGAGGAGAAGCAGGTGCTCTCTGAGAGGGAATATCAGGATGCCCGTGACACCTACGGCAATAAATTCCGCGTGGGCATGGGAGCGGAGGCCATCAAGGAGCTTCTGACCCGGATCGACGTGGAAAAGGAAGCGGATGAGTTAAAGGCGGAGCTGGAAACGGCTACCGGCCAGAAGCGCGCCAAGCTGATCAAGAGAATTGAAGTGATGGAGGCCTTCCGCGAGAGCGGAAACCGTCCGGAGTGGATGATTCTGGACGTCATTCCGGTGATTCCTCCGGATCTGAGACCTATGGTACAGCTGGACGGCGGCAGATTTGCCACCTCCGATCTGAATGATCTGTACCGCCGCATTATCAACAGAAATAATCGTCTGGCGAGACTTCTGGAGCTGGGAGCGCCTGACATCATTGTCAGGAACGAAAAGCGTATGCTGCAGGAGGCGGTGGACGCCCTGATCGACAACGGCAGAAGGGGAAGAGCGGTGACAGGCCCCGGCAACAGGGCGCTGAAATCTCTGTCTGATCTGCTGAAGGGTAAGAGCGGACGTTTCCGCCAGAACCTTCTGGGGAAGCGTGTGGACTATTCCGGCCGAAGCGTTATCGTGGTAGGCCCTGAGTTAAAGATTTATCAGTGCGGACTTCCCAAGGAGATGGCGCTGGAGCTGTTTAAGCCTTTTGTGATGAAGGAGCTGGTTTCCAGAGGCATCAGCCTGAATGTGAAGAACGCCAAGAAGTTAGTAGAGAAACTGGACACCCAGGTCTGGGATGTGCTGGAGGATGTGATCAAGGAGCATCCGGTGATGTTAAACCGCGCTCCTACCTTGCACAGGCTGGGGATTCAGGCTTTTGAGCCCATTCTGGTGGAGGGCAAGGCCATCAAGCTGAATCCTCTGGTATGTACTGCGTTTAATGCTGACTTTGACGGCGACCAGATGGCCGTTCATCTGCCGCTGAGCGTGGAAGCCCAGGCAGAGTGCCGTTTCCTGTTGCTTTCGCCCAATAACCTTTTAAAACCCTCTGATGGCGGCCCTGTGGCTGTGCCTTATCAGGACATGGTGCTGGGAATTTATTATCTGACCCAGGAGAGAGAGGGCGCCAAGGGAGAGGGAAAGGCTTTCAAGAGCTTAAATGAAGCTATCCTTGCCTATGAGAATGATGTGATCACTCTGCATTCCAAGATCAGAGTCAGAGTGAGCAGGGTGATCGGCGGCGAGACAAAGACGGGAACGATCAGCTGTACACTGGGTCGTCTGTTATTCAATGAGATTATTCCTCAGGATCTGGGCTTTGTGGACAGAAGCATCCCCGGCAATGAGCTGTTGCCCGAGATCGATTTCCTGGTCAATAAGAAGAGCGTCAAGCAGATCATTGAGAAGGTAATCAATATTCATGGCGCATCCAGAACCGCAGAGGTGCTGGACGACATTAAGGCCATCGGATATAAATATTCCACCAAGGCATCCCTGACGGTTTCCATCTCCGACATGACGGTGCCGGCCGAAAAGCCGCAGATGCTGGCTCAGGCGCAGGATACGGTGGAAAAAATTTCCAGAAACTACAGACGCGGCCTGATCACCGAGGAAGAGCGTTACCGTGCGGTGGTGGAAACCTGGACAGAGACAGATAAGAAGCTGACAGACACTCTGATCAGCGGACTGGATAAATATAACCATATTTTCATGATGGCGGACTCCGGAGCCCGTGGTTCCAACCAGCAGATCAAGCAGCTGGCGGGTATGCGCGGACTGATGGCGGATACCACAGGTCGTACCATTGAGCTGCCCATCAAGTCTTCCTTCCGTGAGGGTCTTGATGTGCTGGAGTATTTCATGTCGGCACACGGCTCCAGAAAGGGAATGTCCGATACCGCACTTCGAACTGCGGACTCCGGATATCTGACCAGACGAATGGTAGATGTCTCTCAGGAGCTGATTATCAGGGAGATAGACTGCTCTGAAGGGAAGGACGAGATTCCGGGAATGGATGTGTCCGCGTTTATGGACGGCAAGGAGACCATTGAGGGCTTAAGGGACCGTATCGTTGGCAGGACATCCTGCGAGGATATCACTGACGCGGAAGGAAACATTCTGGTAAAGAAGAATCACATGATTACTCCGGCCAGGGCAGAGAAAATTCTTTCAGTGGGCGTGGACAAAAACGGGGAACCGGTCAAATCTGTAAAGATCCGTACCATCCTGACCTGCCGCTCCCATGTGGGTATCTGCGCCAAATGCTATGGAGCCAACATGGCTACCGGCGAGCCGGTACAGGTAGGCGAGGCTGTTGGTATCATTGCGGCTCAGTCCATCGGTGAACCGGGTACCCAGCTGACCATGAGAACCTTCCACTCCGGCGGTGTGGCAGGCGATGATATCACACAGGGTCTTCCCCGTGTGGAGGAGCTGTTTGAAGCCAGAAAGCCGAAGGGTCTTGCGATCATCGCAGAGATTGGCGGTGTGGCCACCATCAGGGATACCAAGAAAAAACGGGAGATCGAGGTGGCTGATGTTCAGAGCGGGGAGAGAAAGACTTATCTCATCCCTTACGGCTCCCGTATCAAGGTGACCGATGGTCAGGTGCTGGAGGCCGGCGACGAGCTGACGGAAGGCAGTGTAAATCCTCATGACCTGTTAAAGATCAAGGGAATCCGTGCGGTGCAGGATTATATGATCCGCGAGGTACAGCGTGTATATCGCCTTCAGGGTGTGGATATTGCGGATAAGCATATTGAGGTGATTGTGCGTCAGATGCTGAAGAAGGTCCGCATTGAGAACAGCGGTGATACCACCTATCTGCCGGGCAGTCTGATCGATGTGCTGGATTATGAGGAGCTCAACGAGCAGCTGATTGCTGAGGGCAAGACGCCGATGGACGGCAAGCAGGTCATGCTGGGAATTACCAAGGCAGCGCTGGCTACCAATTCCTTCCTGTCTGCGGCTTCCTTCCAGGAGACCACCAAGGTTCTGACAGATGCAGCCATCAAGGGCAAGACAGATCCTCTGATCGGCCTGAAGGAAAATGTGCTGATCGGTAAGCTGATCCCGGCGGGCACAGGCATGAAGCGCTACCGCAATATCGAACTCAGTACCGACGTGGCGGAGACTATCTCTTATGATGAGGAGATTGAATTCACGGAGGACGAGGAAGACTTCCCTGAGGATACCCTTGAAGATGCTGCTTATGAGGACGAAGCTCTTGAGGAGGAATCTGACGAGGAAGAAGCCTTTGAAGATGAGGCCGAGGAAGAGGATTCTGAAGCAGAGTTTGAGGAGGAGGCTGCTCCTGAAGAGGAGTAGCGCAGCGAATCGTAACTAAATTATTTTATTTTGGGTATTGACAACAAAATATGCCAAAAGTATAATGTCAACTGTATGCGGTATTTTGTGAGAGGCGCATATTTTTCAAGCGTCTGGCACAAAATACCAATGTACAGTTTTTTTCGTGAGACTGCGGTAAAGCAGCTCATCAAATCTATAGAAAGGAAAAGGTGAAACGGAATGCCAACATTCAACCAGTTAGTAAGAAAGGGACGTCAGACTGCTGTCAAGAAGTCCACGGCTCCCGCCCTGTTAAAGAGCTACAATTCTCTTCACAAGAAGTCCATTGATTCCAGCTCGCCCCAGAAGCGCGGCGTCTGCACCTCCGTTAAGACGACGACCCCCAAGAAACCTAACTCCGCTCTTAGAAAGATCGCCAGAGTTCGTCTTTCCAATGGCATCGAAGTGACAAGCTACATCCCGGGTGAAGGCCACAATCTGCAGGAGCACAGCGTAGTGCTGATCCGCGGCGGCAGAGTAAAGGATCTTCCCGGTACCAGATACCACATCATCAGAGGTACCCTGGATACCGCCGGCGTTGCCAACAGGAAGCAGGCTCGTTCCAAGTACGGCGCTAAGAGACCGAAGGCTGCCAAGAAGTAATCTGCGCGGCTTGAGAGGTCAGGTTTAAGGCCGCAGGGCCAAGTACCACATAACTGAAACTAATTAGTGTTGGTAATTCTGCACAGACCTTTTGTCTGTGACCTTATGACGGATATACCGCACGAACACATGGATTGATCGAAGTGAAAGATCACGTAATTAGCAGACAATGTGAGTACCGATGATTTATTTTATTAAATAAGGAGGGAAGAACCGTGCCACGTAAAGGACATGTTCAAAAAAGAGACGTTCTGGCAGATCCCATATACAACAGCAAGGTCGTTACAAAGCTGATCAATAATATCATGCTGGACGGCAAAAAGGGCGTAGCTCAGAGAATTGTATATGGTGCGTTTTCCAGAGTGGAAGCAAAGACCGGCAAGCCGGCGCTGGAAGTGTTCGAGGAAGCAATGAACAATATCATGCCGGTGCTTGAGGTAAAGGCGAGACGTATCGGCGGCGCGACCTACCAGGTGCCTATTGAGGTGCGCCCGGAGAGAAGGCAGGCGCTGGGTCTCCGCTGGCTTACCATGTTTTCCCGCAAGAGAGGTGAGAAGACCATGGAAGAGAAGCTGGCGAATGAGATCATGGATGCGGCGAACAATACTGGTGCATCAGTAAAGAGAAAAGAAGAAATGCACAGAATGGCAGAGGCCAACAAGGCGTTTGCCCATTATCGTTTTTAATCACGCGCAAAATCAGGCGCGTGTAACAACAGGAGGAGATAACCTTGGCTGGAAGAGAATATCCGCTTGAGAGAACACGTAACATCGGTATCATGGCTCATATCGACGCAGGAAAGACAACGGTGACAGAGCGTATCCTTTATTATACCGGTGTGAATTACAAGATCGGTGATACTCATGAGGGTACTGCTACCATGGACTGGATGGCTCAGGAGCAGGAAAGAGGTATTACCATTACTTCCGCGGCTACTACCTGTCACTGGACTCTGCAGGCATATGGCAAGACCATACCGGATGCCCTGGAGCATCGTATCAATATCATTGATACTCCCGGTCACGTTGATTTTACGGTAGAGGTGGAGCGTTCCCTGAGAGTGCTGGACGGCGCTGTCGGTGTCTTCTGCGCGAAGGGCGGTGTGGAACCGCAGTCTGAGAATGTATGGAGACAGGCTGACACCTATAATGTGCCCCGTATGGCTTTCATCAACAAGATGGACATTATGGGCGCCAACTTCTATGGTGCAGTGGAACAGATCAAAACAAGGCTGGGCAAGAATGCAATCTGCATTCAGCTGCCCATCGGTAAAGAGGACGAGTTCAAGGGCATTATTGACTTGTTCGAGATGAAAGCCTATATTTACAATGACGAAAAGGGTGAGGATATTTCCGTCATTGATATTCCTGAGGATATGAAGGAAGACGCCGAGCTGTATCATACCGAGCTGGTGGAGAAGATCTGCGAGCTGGATGATGATCTGATGATGGCTTATCTGGACGGAGAGGAGCCCACCAATGAGCAGCTGAAGGCAACCCTGAGAAAAGCAACCTGCGAATGCGCCGCCGTGCCGGTGTGCTGCGGCAGTGCTTACAGGAATAAGGGTATTCAGAAGCTTCTTGACGCAATCCTGGAGTATATGCCCTCTCCGCTGGACATTCCCGCCATCAAGGGTGTGGATCTGGAAGGCAATGAGGTGGAGAAGCATTCCTCCGACAGTGAGCCCTTTGCGGCTCTGGCGTTCAAGATCATGACAGATCCTTTCGTCGGTAAGCTGGCTTATTTCAGAGTATATTCCGGTACTATTAATTCCGGTTCCTATATTCTGAATGCCACAAAGAATAAAAAAGAGCGTGTGGGGCGTCTGCTCCAGATGCACGCCAACAAGAGAATGGAGCTGGAGAAGGTTTATTCCGGAGATATTGCCGCGGCGGTTGGCTTCAAGTTTACCACCACAGGCGATACCATCTGCGATGAGCAGCATCCGGTGATTCTGGAGTCCATGGAGTTCCCTGACCCCGTAATTGAGCTGGCCATTGAGCCCAAGACCAAGGCCGGTCAGACCAAAATGGGTGAGGCGCTGGCGAAGCTGGCGGAGGAGGATCCCACCTTCCGTGCGCATACCAACCCGGAGACCGGTCAGACCATTATTGCAGGTATGGGCGAGCTTCATCTGGAAATTATCGTTGACAGACTCCTTCGTGAATTTAAGGTAGAGGCCAACGTAGGCGCTCCTCAGGTTGCCTACAAGGAGACCATTGCGAAAGCCATTGATATGGAATACAAGCATGTCAAGCAGACCGGCGGTTCCGGCCAGTATGGACATTGTAAGGTTCACTTTACACCCATGGATCCTAATGGCGAAGAGACTTTCAAGTTTACCTCATCCGTCGTCGGCGGCGCTATTCCGAAGGAATACATTCCGGCAGTCGGAAAGGGTATTGAGGAAGCGACTCACACCGGTATTCTGGGCGGCTATCCAGTGATCGGTCTGGCAGCGGATGTCTATGACGGTTCCTACCATGAGGTAGACTCTTCTGAAATGGCGTTCAAGGTTGCCGGTTCCATGTGCTGCAAGGAAGCCCTGAAGAAGGCTGGAGCTGTATTGCTTGAGCCCATCATGAGAGTGGAAGTGACCATGCCCGAGGAGTATATGGGCGATGTCATTGGCGATATCAACTCCCGCAGAGGCCGGATCGAAGGCATGGATGATATCGGCGGAGGCAAGATGGTGAGAGGTTATGTGCCGCTTGCCGAGATGTTCGGTTATTCTACAGACCTGCGTTCCAGGACTCAGGGCCGCGGCAACTATTCCATGTTCTTTGAAAAGTATGAACCCGTGCCGAAGAATATCGCGGAGAAGGTTCTGGCTGCAAAGGCAAAATAAAGAGCTGCAGCTGTTTGCTGTAAGTCTCCTCAGATTCTGAGGAAAGGGCAGACAGCTGCTGAACAGCAAGTGGTATAAAAATTTGCTTGAAAATATTGGCAATATCGCATATAATCAAGCTTAGCACTGTATTCAAAATTTATATTATTTTTTCAGGAGGATTTCAAAAAATGGCAAAGGCTAAATTTGAAAGAACTAAGTCGCATTGCAACATTGGTACAATCGGCCACGTAGACCATGGTAAGACCACTCTGACTGCGGCAATTACCAAGGTGCTCTCTCAGAGGGTTGCCGGCAATTCCTATACAGAGTTCGATAAGATCGATAAAGCTCCGGAAGAGAGAGAGCGTGGTATCACCATTTCTACCGCACACGTGGAGTATTCCACCGCAAACCGTCACTATGCACACGTTGACTGCCCCGGCCACGCTGACTATGTGAAGAACATGATCACCGGTGCTGCTCAGATGGACGGCGCTATCCTGGTAGTAGCTGCCACCGATGGTGTGATGGCGCAGACCAAGGAGCACATCCTTCTGTCCCGTCAGGTAGGCGTTCCGTATATCGTAGTTTTCATGAACAAGTGCGATATGGTAG
>JAJQID010000152.1 GCA_021199405.1 Lachnospiraceae bacterium | reverse complement strand
GGACGTCGGAAACAGCCACGATATTGACGCCGTAGCTCACGATAATGTGGAAATCCAGGTTCAGCTTATTATTCTGCACAGAGACGCTGATGCCTCTGGTCATGGATTCCTTTTTAAGTAAATGGACAAGGCCGTCCTTCATATTGACGCTGGCCATCCCCACGATACCGAAGCATTCCATCGCAATGGCGCCGGCGTACTGCGCCAGCACATCCTTGTCGATTCTGATGGTGCCCATATGTGTATCGATCGAAGAATTTTTCATCTGATACCTCCCTGATTACAAAACTTCGGGTTTATTATAACCGCTTTTACCGGAAATGAAAACTGTTTTTTTTATTTTTGTATTGCTTTTTTGGAAAAAGTAAGATAAAATCATTCAGGCGTGAGTGGAAATATGTAGAATTTCTGCTTGCATTTTACCAACATATCTATTATAATATTAGCGTTGTAAATTCAGCAGCGGCAAGGAGGTGTTCAAGATGGCTAAGTGTGATATCTGCGGCAAGGGAGTTCATTTCGGTTTAAAAGTGAGCCATTCTAATAAAAAGTCCAACAAAATGTGGAAATCCAATGTGAAGAGTGTCAGATGTAACGTAAATGGTACTCCTCAGAAGTTACATGTTTGCACAAGATGCTTGAGAAACGGTTCTGTTGAAAGAGCGTAGGTAAACTGTCATTTGAGCCTGTCCTTTGGACAGGCTTATTTATTGTATTACAAAACTGTGAATAAAACATGTCAGGAGGCTGCCATGGTTGAAACCTGGTATGTAGACATTCCGGAATTCAGAGAAGAACAGACCAGAAAGGTCTATGTTTATCTTCCGGAGTCCTATTTTCATCAAAAAAATAAGCGCTACCCCGTCCTCTACATGTTCGACGGGCACAATGTCTTTTTCGATTCCGACGCCACCTACGGCAAGTCCTGGGGCATGGAGGAATATCTGGACTTCGCTCAGAGTCAGGTGATTGTGGCTGCGGTAGAATGCAATCACAGCCCGGATTACGGGCGTCTGAAGGAATACTCCCCCTTCGATTTTGAGGATCCGGAGTTTGGCCATATTGAGGGGCTGGGCGAGACCACCATGGACTGGTACAGCACTGTTTTCAAACGGATGATCGACGATAAATACCGCACTCTCAGGGACAGGAAGCACACCATGATCGTCGGCAGCTCCATGGGAGGACTGATGAGTTTGTACGCAGTGACGGTTTATAACCAGGTGTATTCCCGCGCCGCCGCGCTCTCTCCATCCCTGTGGACCGATTCTCTGTTTCTGGATCGTATGGTGCGGCAGTCCAAAATTGCCAGGGATACCGTTGTTTATATGGACTATGGTTCCAAAGAATTGGGAAATCGTTCCCGCATGAAGCGCTCATTCCAGGACATGACTCTGGCACTGATGGACAAAAATATCCATCTGACCACACGCATTATTCCCGGCGGCACCCACTGTGAAGCAAGCTGGGAGCGGCAGCTGCCTTTTTTCATGAATACTCTTTTGTATGGACTGGAGGACTGACAAATTGCGGACAGAATATTTCAAGTCATATTCAGGCTTTTTAAACCGGGATATGGAGATCAAGGTCTACGGTCACGCCGGTGTGCCCTTTTTATTTATTCCCTGCCAGGACGGCAGATTTTACGATTTTGAGAATTATCACATGACCGACGTGTGGGCTCCCTTTATCGAGTCAGGACAGGTTATGGTTTTCGCAGTAGACACCACCGACAAGGAAACCTGGTCGGACGGCTACGGGGACGCAGGGCACAGAAGCTGGCTCTACGAGCAGTGGATCAACTATCTGTGCGAGGAAGTGGTTCCCTTTGCCAGAGCCATGAGCCAGGAATTCAACCAGTGGGACGAGCCTCCCATGGTGGGCGTGTTCGGCGCAAGTCTGGGTGCCACCCATGCAGTCAATTTGTATTTCAAACGGCCCGACCTGTTCGACAGGCTGCTGGCGCTGAGCGGAGTCTACTCCTCCGAGTACGGCTTCGGCGGATACATGGACGACCGGCTTTATTTCAATTCTCCCGTCCACTATCTGTCCAACCTTCCCGAGGATCATCCCTTTATTGAGCAGTACAATCAGAAAAAAGCCGTCATCTGTGTAGGTCAGGGACCCTGGGAGGTCCCTCAGTTTACCAGACAGCTGGACGAAATCCTGCAGCGCAAGGGCATCCATGTATGGGTGGATTACTGGGGCTACGACTGCTCCCACGACTGGCCCTGGTGGTACAAGCAGGTATCTTATTTTCTGCCCTACCTGCTGGAGGACGACGATCAGGACTGATTTAATATAAGAAAGAAGGATCAACCATGAAAAACTTTATTTTCATCTCTCCCAACTTTCCCGCAAACTACTGGAAATTCTGCCGGGAACTGAAAAACAACGGCCTGAACGTGCTGGGAATCGGCGACCAGCCCTACGATGAACTGGATTACAACCTGAAGGAGAGCCTGAACGAATATTACAAGGTCAGCTCTCTGGAAAATTACGACGAGGTCTACCGTGCGGTGGCATTTTTCGCCTTCAAGTACGGCCCCATCGACTGGCTGGAATCCAACAATGAATACTGGCTGGAGCAGGATGCCAGACTGCGCACCGCTTTCCACATCACCACCGGTTTCCAGGAAAGAGATATGTACAAGATCAAAAACAAATCTCAGATGAAGGCTTTTTATGAGAAGGCCGGCATTCCTGCAGCCCGCTATTATCTGGTAAAGGATCTGAAGGGTGCGAAAAGATTCATTTCCAAAGTCGGCTATCCGATCATCGCCAAGCCGGACAACGGCGTAGGCGCCTCCCATACATACAAAATTTCCAATGAGGAGGAACTGAAGTCTTTCTTTGACACACAGGAAAACTACAACCAGTTTATCATGGAGGAATTTATCGACGGCGAAGTCAATTCCTTTGACGCCATCATCAATTCCAAGGGGGAGCCCATCTTCGCCATCGGCAACGTCAGTCCTGTCTCCATTATGGACATCGTCAATGACCAGGACAACAGTATCTTTTATATTGTAAATAAGCTGGCGGAGGACACAAAAGCAGCCGGACTTGCCACTCTGAAAAGCTTTGGCGTGAAGAGCCGTTTCATTCACTTTGAATTCTTCCATCTGCTCTCTGACCACGATGGTCTGGGCAAGAAAGGCGACGTGGTAGCTCTGGAGGTCAATATGCGTCCCAGCGGCGGTATCAGTCCGGACATGATGAACTACTCTCAGTCCACTGATGTATACAAAATCTGGGCCGACATGATCGCCTTTGACCGCACCGATGTAAAGATTGGCGAGACCAATTACTGCGGCTTTGCAGGCCGCCGCGACGGCAAAAATTTCGTCATGGCACCGGAGGACATCCTCTCCAAGTATGGTTCCCACATCCGCCAGGCCGGGCGGGTAGCCGACGCTCTCTCCGACGCCATGGGAAACGAAATGTACCTGGCCACCTTCCCCACCGAGGAGGAACTGTGGGCATTTTACAAGGATGTACTGGCGGAGAAAACCGCGGAATAATATTTTATTATAAACCTGTCATCAAAAAATGGAGGATCCGCATAGCAGACCCTCCATTTTTTATTACTCATTTCATTTTACATTCATGAATTGGCGCTTACAGAAAGCTGGTCAGCCTCCGTTCCATAATACTGGATCAGATACAGCGGACCATACCACGGAATATCATTATCCATTGCTGTTCCGGCAGGAATGGTGATGGTATAGGTTACTTCGTTATATGTAAAGGTAACCACAAAGTCCACATTGCCATACTTTACAAGCTGCTGCATAATGCCGTTGGAAAGAGCAAACGGATAGTTTTCATCAGCAACCATCTCGTAAACTACGGTCTCCGAAGTGCCGGACTCAGCTGCTGCTGCAATTGCTTCCTTCGCTGCAGTTGCAATTTCATCCTCTATATTGCTCAGATACTCTTTATACTGCTCTTCCGGGCTTACAACGTTTTCTTCTGCCGTTATTTCCGTAGTCTCAATGTTATTTTCATTCTTTGTAGTATCGGCAGGCATTGTATCACCGGTATCTGCTCCAACATCGTCAGATGCCATGTCAACTGTATTTCCAGATGCCGTGTCACCTGTATCTCCCACTGTATCTCCAGATGTCGTGTCATCTGTATTTCCCGTTGTATCACCAGATGTCGTATCACCCGTATTTCCCGTTGTATCGCCAGATGTCGTGTCATCCGTACTTCCTGTTGTATCGTCTGATGCCGTGTCATTTGAAGACGCAGTATCATTCGAGGATGCCGAATCATTAAAAGATGCAGATACCGTAATCATTTTCTTTGCTCCAACAGGAACAAGAGCCAAGAGTGCTGCAAGTGCAAAAGTTGCAATGATCCTTTTTTTCATTTTTCCCTTTTTCTCCTTTTTCCGATGCTTTCACATCTTTTTAACACTGGACATTGTACCCCCCCCAGCTGGTTTTTGTCAATACCAATATCTGCTTCTTACCAAAAATCCTACATGCTTTTTTCATCTATGTTTCAATATCTATTGTAAAAGTACAAATTGAAAACCATATTTTGTGTCTTTGATCATAATGAACCATTTTCTCGCCGGATTTCCGCCTCCGCCATCCCAAGCACTGCGAAAATCAGAGGTGTCGACACCGTCTGCTGAAAACTGAACATCCCATTGACCACATATCCTCCCAGTGCCAGAAGCGCCGCCATTAATATGCCCGCTATCGCCCTGTTCTTCCATATTCTCCGAAAAGCGCAGACAAAGATAGACGCGTAAGACACCGCTCCAAACACCCCTTCATTGATCAGCATATTCAGCCATTCATTGTGCGCGTTTGCGTATACGGTTTCCCCAAGCCCTGCCTCAGCCAGAAACTCATTCACATCAAAATACCGGTACAGGAAATAATAAAAACAATCCGGTCCAACGCCAAAAAGCTTGTCCTTTATTCCGCTTTGCAGCCAGCCCAGTACCGATAAATACCACAGGCCTCCGCGATAATTTCCCCAGCTTATACTAAATCGAAGCAGTTCCATGCTGCCCAGCGCTTTCCAGAGCTCCTCGAAAATCTGACAAAGAATCAAAACCATGATCCCAGAAAGGACAATAACCGCAATCCCGCGCAAAACATATTTTCTGACATTTCCCGTTTCAATATAGTCTCTTTTTCCCTGCTTTTCCCGTTGAAATTCCCATAAACAGAAAAGAAGTAATAAAACAAAAATTACCGGCCAGCCGACGAAAAACTGCAAACCATTAATGGAGCCCTCCAGATCAAGATTCCATCCCAGCCTCCACCCCCA
>JAJQID010000080.1 GCA_021199405.1 Lachnospiraceae bacterium | reverse complement strand
CAACTTTTTTGGAGCTGTCTTTCAAAGTGGAAGTTAACTTTTCACTTCAGCGATTTTCTTCACCAAATGCAGCAAACGGCAATATTTTTATTCCAGTTTCCGATATACCGTCACCCACATGGTTACAAAGCAGGCCAGCCCTCCCACCAGATTGGACACGGGCTCCGCCAAAAACACTCCGTCCGTTCCCAGAAACAGCGGAAAGATGATCGTCAGCGGCACCACAATCACCACCTTGCGCAGAATGGAGAAAAAGACCGCCCTCTTCGCTTTTCCCAGTCCCACAAAGGCAGACTGTCCCATAAACTGCAGGCTCATGAACACAAAGCCCATAAAATAAATCCGCGTTGCCCGCACTCCCAGCGCAATGGTTTTGGCATCACTGGAAAAAATCCGGATAAACGCCGCCGGAAACAGCAGAATCACCAGCCACATCACCGCGGTATACACTACTCCCGCAATGGACATGAAGCGAATGCCCTCCTTGACCCTGTGGGGCTTTCCCGCACCGTAATTGTAGCCCAGCACCGGCTGTGCACCGCTGCTCAGGCCGCTGACCGGCAGAGAGGCGATCTCCCGGATGCTGTTAATAATGGTCATGATGCCCACATAGACATCGCCGCCCCAGGTCTGCAGGGTGGCGTTGCACACAATCTGCACCAGACAGTTGGTAAACTGCTGCATAAAGCCGGTGACGCCAAGCCCGAGAATTTCCTTCACCAGATCCAGTCGCAGCCTCATATGTGCCAGCGTCAGCCGGTACTCATTCTGTTTTCCCAGCAGAAATTTCATAATCCAGAGTGCCGAGACCCCCTGACTGATCACGGTGGCCGCCGCCGCGCCCTGTACCCCAAGGTTCAGCCCGAAGATAAATATGGGGTCCAGAATCAGGTTCAGAACTGCTCCGATGATGGTAGTCCACATGGCGGTTTCAGGGAAGCCCAGCGCACTGATGAAGCCGTTCATCCCTGTCACAATCATGGAAAACAGCACCCCGTACAGATATACCCTCAGATAGCTCTCTGCGTACCCGATGGTAGCTTCACTGGCCCCGAACAGATACAGCACCGGCACCCGGAAATAATAACAAAGCCCGAAAATTGCCACAGATGACACCAGTGTCAGAGTGAACACATTTCCCAGAATCTGCTTCGCCCGCTCCTCCTTTCCCGCGCCCCTGGCAATGGAAAACAGAGGAGTGCCGCCTGTCCCGAACAGATTGGCAAAGGCCAGAATAAAGGTGCTGAAGGGAAAGGTCAGTCCCACGCCCGTCAGTGCCACACTGCCGACCTGAGGCAAGTGCCCGATATAGATTCTGTCCACCACATTATACAAAAGATGAATCAGCTGCGCAATGGTCAGCGGTACCGCCTGTCTGGTGATGATTCTCCATATTTTTCCCTGAGAAAAGTCCTTTTGCTGCGGGACATTGGCCTGATGGTTCATTGAAAATCTCCGCTTCCTTTCCGCCAGAATTTTGTTTGTCTTTTGAAAGGTGACGTGATACAGTATACACAGAATAAACAGTAAAATCAACACTCTGCCAGAAATGAGCTTACCTACGCCCAGGAGGAGATTCCGGATTACATTCCGGGAGACAACCTGTACCAGAACGATGATCAGTCTATTATGAAATGGTATGACGCGTTCCTCTGACAATTTCCTCTTGACAACCGCGTCATCATGCCTTATAAATAATTGTCGGAGCAAAGAAGCTTATGGGAAATCAGAAATTCCCATAGGCTTTTTCTTTTGTAAAAAGTTTTTGCTTATGCACTGCATCACAGGAACAGAAGTCCTGCTCACTACATTTCGGAGGCACACATTATCATGGAAAATGATGACATTACATCAGAAATCAATCAGATCCCAACTGAGAAAGTGATATCCGCAGAGGGATCCATCGACACAGAAAATACCACAGTTACTGAACCGGCCGCCGGGACCCGCGGCGTCACAGCCGCTGAGGTTTTAGTCAAATGCCTGGAGAGTGAAGGCGTCAAATACATTTTCGGCATCCCCGGCGAGGAAAATCTGGATATGATGCGGGCATTAGAGCACTCCTCCCTGCGGGTGATCGTGGTGAGACACGAGCAGGGTGCGGCCTTCATGGCGGACGTGTACGGCAGACTGACAGGAAAGGCAGGGGTATGCTTTTCCACTCTGGGACCCGGCGCCACCAACCTGATCACCGGCACCGCGGACGCCAACAGCGACGGCGCGCCGCTTGTCGCCATCACCGGCCAGGTGGGAACAGATCGGATGCATCTGACCTCCCACCAATACTTAAATCTGGTGGAGCTGTTCGCCCCCATCACCAAGCGAAGCAAGCAGATCGTGAACCCGGATTCTGTCAGTGAGATTATGCGAATTGCCTTTAAATACGCGGAGAGTGAGAAACCCGGCGCCTGCCATGTGGACCTGCCCGACAATGTGGCGGCCATGACGGTCACCCCCGGCCCCGCCGAACGTCCCTTAAAAAAGCCCGCTCACGACGTGGAAAACGCCTCCTTTGCCAGCATTGACAGAGCTGCCGCCCTGATTTACAAGGCAAAGCACCCCGTTATTCTGGTGGGTCACAGCGCTGTCAGGAACCACGCCGGAGAGGCCCTGACCGCCTTTGCCGACACCCTTCATATTCCCGTTGTCAACACCATGATGGCAAAGGGCATTATTTCCTATACGAATAAGTACTCCCTGTGGACCATCGGCATCACTCAGCGGGATTATCAGAATTGTTTTGTGGATATGGCGGACCTGGTCATCGCGGTGGGCTACGATATTGTGGAGTTCGCGCCCCGCAAGTGGAATCAGGAGGAAACCCACACCATCCTCCACATTGATACCCGATCTGCCCATATCAATAAGTTTTTCCAGCCCGACGCCCAGGTGATCGGAGACATCTCCTATTCCCTGCAGCAGCTTCTCTACCGCTGCGAGCCCAAAGAGGAGCCCACGGAATTTCTGGCGCTGAAGAATAAAATGCTGGAGGAATATGAGAGCTACGCAAAGGATGCCTCCTTCCCCATGAAACCTCAGAAAATTTTGTATGATGTGCGGAAATTTATGGGAGAAAATGACATCGTCATCTCCGACGTGGGCGCCCACAAAATGTGGATTGCCCGGGAATATAACTGCTTTCGCCCCAACACCTGCATCATTTCCAACGGCTTCGCCACCATGGGCATCGCCGTTCCCGGTGCGGTAGCCGCCAAGCTGGTCTATCCGGAGAGAAAGGTTCTGGCCATCTCCGGCGACGGCGGCTTTATGATGAACAGCCAGGAGTACGAGACCGCCCTGAGGGAACACATTCCCATCGTAACCCTGATTTTTACAGACGAAAGCTACGGCCTGATCAAGTGGAAGCAGATGGACCGCTACCACGGCAGCTGTTATGTGGATTTCACCAACCCTGATTTTGTGAAATATGCGGAGAGTATGCACGCGAAGGGCTACCGCATAGAGAAGGCGGAGGATCTGCTGCCCACGCTGGAGGACGCATTCAGGTAGGAGGTGCCCTGCATTATTGAATGTCCTGTGGATTATGGAGAAAATGAAAAGCTGTCAGAGTACCTGAAAGCGAAATTCGGATAATAAAACCCCCGCCAACAGCCGGATACAGGGCCGTTGACGGGGGTTTTACCGGTGAGCAGCCTCACTGCTCCCCAAATCTGTCTCTCGCAATATAAGCTAAAAGCTCCACGGTTTTTTCCACGCCGAAGGCTGACGAATCAATCATCAGATCCTTATTGGTGGAAGGGCCGTTATACTCCGGGCAATACCGCCTGTGATACAGCTCTCTGGAGCGGTCCACCTCCCGGATCATCTTGCGGGCCTCCTTCTCTTCCATGCCCAGCGTTCCCGTGCAGTTTTTCAGCCGCGCCTCCACCGGCGCGTAAATATAGACACTTAAGGAATTTTCAAAATCCCGGAGAACGCTGTCCGCGCAGCGGCCCACAATGATGCAGGATTCCTTTCTTGCCAGATCCCGGATAATATTGGTCTGAATGCCGAAAATCTCATCCTGCATGCTGGAAACTCCCATTCCCAGCGGATACTGCCTCTTAAACAGAGCGTTATTGGAATTCTCCTCCTTGCTGCTGATCACGGACACCGGCAGACCCATCCGTTTTGCGGTCTCCTCCACAATATCCCTGTCATAAAAATCAATCTCCAGTTCCCTTGCCAGCTGCTGGGCAATGGTGCGGCCCAGACTTCCAAACTGTCGGGAAAGCGTGATTACGTATTGTCTCATTTGCTGCTGCCTCCTCAAGTGCCGTTCGCTGTCTCCAACGTCCGCGCCAATTGCGCCTGCCGCGCCTTTTTGAGCCGTCTATTCTTGATGCTTCTCACCACACAGGACAGTGTAAAATTAATCACAAAATAAATCAGGCAGGCGAAGCCGAACAGCACAAACACATCGCTGACATTCACCGTATTCAGGCCGTTATACCTGTGGGCGGAGCTCAGCAGCTTCTTGGTCCGGGCCATCAGCTCAATGGTCGCCACATTGGCCAGATAGGAGGAATCCTTCACCGTGGTGATCACCTGACTCAACAGCGTTGGAATAATATTATTGTAGGCCTGAGGCAGAATAATGTGCCACATGATCTGCACCGTATTGAAGCCCTGGGAACGCCCTGCCTCAAACTGTCCATGTGCCACGGAATTCAGACCCCCGCGGACGATCTCCGCGATCACCGATGAGGTAAATAGCACCAGAGCCACCACCGTTTTAAATAAAAGCTTCACCTCTGCCGAGGACAGACCGAACATTTTCTGTTCCAGAAAACCCGGGCAGGGGCAGAAAATCATACAGACAAAGATCCACAATAACAACGGCGTGTTCCTGAAAATCTCTATATAAGCCGTAGCCAGCCATTTCAGTCCCCTGGCCAGGCCCTTATTGCAGTAATTTCGCAATAACGCCAGAACCGAACCGATGACCAGGCCGAACAGCACTGCCGTCACGGAGATCACCAGCGTAAAGGCTACCCCCTTCATCAGGTAGATCAGCACGGCAGAATTTGTGAGAATGGAAATGCTTCCCTTAATATTTTCCATACTACGCCGTCCTTTCCGAGCGCTTCAGAGTTTTCTTCGTCCTGCCCTCCCGCTGCTTTAAGGAAATTTCCCACATACTCGCAATACTGGAAAGGGGACAGCATACCAGGAAAAACAGAAGACCGCTGACCAGATAAGCCGGCGCGTAGGCGCCGCCGGTGGACTCTCCTGTGACAAAATTATAGGTGGCTGAAATTAAGTCCGCCCCTCCCACAATGTACAGACAGGATGTATTTTTGATCAGATTGACCACCTGGTTGACCATGGGCGGCAGAATGATCTTGATGCTCTGCGGTAAAATAATATAGTACATTTTCTGTATATAGCCAAAGCCCTGCGACGCCGCGGCATCAAACTGTCCTCTTGGAATTGCCTCAATACCCGCCCGGATTACCTCAGAGACATAAGCCCCGTGATAAATTCCCAGCGCCATGATTCCCGTCCGGATAATACCGGGGCTGATCCCGGCGAAGGCCAGCGCATAATACAGAAAACACATCTGCAAAAGCAGAGGCGTATTCTGCACTACCTCCACATAAGCCCTGGCGATGACCTTCAGTGGTTTTACGTTTCCGGTGGCGAACAGCCCCAGCACAATGCCAATGGCCAATGCCAGCAATAGTCCGAACAGAGCAGTCAGGGCAGTGGTGCCCAGCCCCTGAATAAAAACCGCCCGGAAGGTCCATATTTTTTTCCATGCTTCGAGGGAGAATAATTGAGCCACTTTTTTATCTCCTGTCTATGTATCATCAAAACTGAGGCGAGGCGCCGACACCTGAGCCAGACGCCCCGCCCACAGCATACCCATTTCATATTTGCCGGTATCCCCGGCCTTCCAGATCATTTACCAGACCTGAACCTGATTTCACTTTTCAGTCAATCCCGTACTCTGCAATCAGCCCGTCGATGGTGCCGTCCTCAAGCCAGCCGGTAATCAGAGTCTCGCACAGCTCGCTCATACCGGAATCCTTTGTGGTGGCAACGCCGTACTCCTGGGGAGAGAATTCGTCCTCAATGTAGGAGCGGGAGTCCGTATTGTAAACCGCCAGAATGGACTTATCCACACAGAAGGCGTCTACCTCACCGGCCGTCAGAGCAGTGGAAATAGTGGGATAATCATCATACTGCTGGAAACTGATGCCTGTGGTCCAGGTTGCCGCATCGAAGGTCTCCGCATCGTAATCCGTACCGTCAATATAGCCACCCTCAATCATGGCTTCCGTCAGACTCTTGGCGGAGGTGGAACCGGAGGAAACGCCAACCTTGGCGTCCACCAGATCAGCAAGAGAGGTGATGCCGGAGGAGTTCTCCACCAGAACAGTTACATAATCCGTGTAATAAGGGGTGGTGAAATCCCAGCTTTTCTTTCTCTCCTCCGTGATGGTGAAGGTGGCCAGCACGCAGTCAATGTCCCCGGAATCCAGAAGCTCGGTTCTGGTGGCCGCGGTCACTGCCGTGTACTCCACATCCACACCCAGATAATCAGCGATCATCTGCGCCAGCTCGATCTCCATGCCCTCGTACTCGCCGGTCAGCTCATCCTGATAACCAAAGCCGATCACCGCATTCTTGACGCCTACACGCAGAACGCCTCTGTCTATGATAGCCTGCACATCCTCCGCGTACTCAGTTTCCGCCTCAGCTTCCTCTGAGGTCTCCTCCACTGTCTCCTCTGCGGTTTCTTCCTCCGCTTCCGCCTCCGAAGAGGAAGAGCTGGAAGAACTGCCGCAGCCTGCCAGCATGGATACTGCCATCAGGGAGGAAAGCAACAATGCCGCTACTCTTTTCTTTCTCATAATGTTCTCCTCATTTCTGCGCGGCAATCATAATGCCGGGAGCCGCGCGTTCCCATCTATTTTACTCTGTGAAAAAGCTGACTGCATTCTCACAGGATAAAATCTTTTATTTACGGATAATCTTTCCGAGGAACTGCTGCACCCTCTCATTCTTCGGATGGTCAAAGAATTCCTCCGGCGGCGCCTCCTCCAGGATCTGGCCGTCCGCCATGAAAATCACCCGGTCCGCCACCTGCCTGGCGAAGCCCATCTCATGAGTCACCACCACCATGGTAATATTCTCCTCATGAGCCAGCTTAATCATCACATCCAGAACCTCCTGGATGGTCTCCGGATCCAGCGCCGAGGTGGGCTCGTCAAATAAAATAATCTTTGTCTGGGTACACAGTGCCCTGGCGATGGCGATTCTCTGCTGCTGTCCGCCGGAGAGGGTATCCGGATACACATGGGCCTTGTCTGTCAGGCCAACCACATCCAGATAATGATACGCCAGCTCCTCCGCCTCCTTTTTGCTCTTGTGATGAAGCTTCACAGGCGCCAGCGTCAGGTTTTTCAGCACCGTCATATGAGGATACAGATTGAACTGCTGGAAAACCATGGAGGTGGTATCTCTTACCAGCCGGGTTTTATTTTTGTGGGTCAGCTCCTCCCCGTCCAGATATACATGGCCGCTGGTGGGCGTCTCCAGATAATTCATGCACCGCACAGTAGTGGACTTGCCGGAGCCGGAGGGACCGATAATCACCAGCTTCTCCCCCTCCTTCACTTCCAGATTCACGTCCTTTAAGACATGCAGGTCTCCAAAATATTTGTTCACATTTTCCAGTTTAATCATCTTTTTTCTCCGGATTTATAAAGCAGATCTGTTCCTGTACGCCGCGCCCGTGTTTTTTCATCATCCGTTGCACAGTTTTCCGGCGTACAGCCAACAAAAAAGGCGCCTTTGGCCGGTCAGACCAAAAACGCCTTTGTTTTCTCGTTTATGAATTTTAGTATACATGGATACAACCGATTCGTCAAGGAAAAATCTGTTCAAGATTCACTAAAAAATACCTTTTAATTTGGTCTTTTTTCACAGAACAAACCTGCGGATCACCTCAGCCACAGCGCACTCATTGCAGTCCGCCTCCGTGATAAAATCGCACTCTCCCTTCATGCTCTCCACCGTGTTGCGCACTCCAACACCAAGCCCCGCCGCCTTGATCATGGACAGGTCATTGTAATTATCCCCAATGGCGATGGTTTGGGACGGCTCCACTCCCAGCAGAGCAGCCAGCGACAGTAACCCCTGTCCCTTATTGACACCCCGGTGGTTAAACTCAATATAACGGTTGGAGGAATAAGAGACGTCAATATCCCCGGTGATATCCTTCAGGTCCTTTTCAATCTGATTCAGATAAGCCCGATCCGTATTGGTGTAGAGCACCTTCACGATCTCCTGCCCTCTCAGAAACTCTATATCTTCTGAAAATATTTCCCGGATCTCCATGCGCCCGGCCAGATAATCAATCTCTCCCTGAAACAGATTGTATGCGTACACCATGTCCTGAGTGTAGACGTGAACGCATACGTCGTAGGAAAGTCCTCTGCGGTACAGCTCCTGGGCCAGCTCAAAGGGCAGCCCCTCTAAATGAAGCAGCCGGTTTCCCTTATTTTCCGTTATGGCGCCGCCATTGAAGGAAATCACATACTCTCCCTCCTTCTGCCAGAGCCCCAGTTCTTTTAAGGTTCCCTGCACAGAAGCGTAGCCTCTGCCGGTGGCCGGCACAAACTTCACGCCCTGTCTCCCCGCCTCCTGAATGGCCTCAATGTCCTTCGGATCGATGGTCCTGTTCAACTTCAGCAGAGTCTCGTCCAGGTCGCACGCAATGATTTTATACATCTTTCTCCTCCTCTCTCCGGTTTGACCCTTTTTGCTAATACTGTCTTTTAAAAGTCAGTTTTCTTTATTGCCTGTTTCTCAATAAAGGCTGATATTACAACCACATTCCTCAGGCATTACAAGTCCCGATTTTTCTTTCACATCCATGATTTATAATAAAAGAGTTACAGGGTAATATCAAGGGATTTCGTAAAATCAGTTTATCAGTTGCGCTGAAGTGAAAAGCTTATTTCAATCGTTTGTGAATTTGCTGTGAATTACCTGGGCATTTATTGACATCATTTCGACAATCATGTATAGTGACTTTAAATGACTTCAAAATAAAAACGCACTCAGCGACTGCATTTGCTGCCATTGCTTTCAGATTTTATAAAATGGTTTTTAATGCAGGGGCTTATTCAGCGGCTGTGTTTATCCATGTTCGCTGTGCGGATTTTCAAAAGAAGGAGATAGAAATGGATTACGAAATATTTGTAGATATGTCGCTGGATATCGACGAAAAGGTAGCGCAGGAGATCAATATCCGCTATGTTCCCATGGAATACGGTCTGGGGGATGAGACGCTGAGGGCGACTGGCCCGGAGAGCGATGAAAAAATGCATTATTTTTATGAGAGTATGCGCAATAATGTGCCAACCCGGACCAGTCAAATCACTCCTTATCAGTACGAGGAAACCTTTGCTCCCTGCATGAAGGAGGGAAAATCTGTCCTTTACATTGCTCTCTCCAGCGGCCTGAGCAAGACCTACGAGGCCGCTCTCTTAGCTGCCCAGTCTCTGAAAGAACAATACAAGGACGCTGAGATCGAGGTCATCGACAGCTTCGCCGCCACCGGCGGTATGGGTATGCTGGCGGAGGCCGCCGCCAGAAACCGCGACAAGGGTATGACGTTAACCCAGAACGCGGCCTGGCTTCGTGAAAATACCCACAATATGAACCACTGGTTCATGGTGGAGGACCTGGTCTATTTAAAGCGCGGCGGCAGGGTTTCTGCCACTACTGCCCTTGTGGGCACCGCCCTGAATATCAAGCCGATTTTGAATATCAACTTAAAGGGCGAGCTTGGCTCCGTCGCCAAAAAGCGCGGCAGCAGGCAGGCCATGCGCTATCTGGTAGACTGCTACGAGGAGCGCTTTGACCCCGGCTATGGCAATACCGTCTACATCTGCTGTGCGGACTGCATGGACACCGCCGCAGAGTTAAAAGAAATGGTGCTGAAGGCCAATCCGAAGGCGGACGTGCATATCACCATGCTCTGCCCTGTCATCGGGGCTCACACCGGCCCGGGGATGCTCTCATTGATTTTCTGGGGCAAAAAGATGGAGTAACCGCAAAGACCTATAGAGTGACTATTCACAGCCGCTTCCTCTCACATGCGCAATCTCGCCCGCTTTGCGTGCTTTCCCGCCCCTTACGGGGCTAAGATTGCTTATGTGGGAGGAAGTGACTGATTCACTCTATGGGTACAAAGTCTGACGCCGGATGCTTGCACCAGGGGCAGATAAAGTCCTCCGGCAGCACATCTCCTTCGTAAATATAGCCGCAGACTGTGCATACAAAGCCTTTCTTTTTCTTCGGCACAGGAGTCGGCTTGACATTCGCCTGATAATAGCTGTAGGTCACAGACTCATCCTCGCTGAGCACCGCCCCGTCCGTCACATCCGCCAGAAACAGAGTATGAGTCCCCAGATCCTTACTCTCAATCACCTCCGCGCTCAGGTAAGCGTTAGCATTCTCCGGCAGATACACCAGACCGTTTCCACTTCGGCTGACAGTGATTTCCTCCATCTTGTCCACATCCCTGCCGCTCTGGAAGCCCCAGTGCTGATAGGTGGCAAAGGGCGCCTTCTGTGTCAGGACAGACACGTTGAATTTTCCGGTTCTTAAAACCATGTCATGGGTCAGGTTATTTTTGTTGACAGCCACAGTGATTCTGTTGGGCTCCGAAGTAACCTGCGTTACCGTATTGACAATGCAGCCATTGTCCCGGCCATCCTCTCTGGCTGTCAGCACAAACAGGCCGTAGCTTAATTTATACATTGCTTTTTTGTCCATATGCGTTCGCTCCTTTTCGTAAGACCGTATCAATTTTCCGGTCTTATTTTAATGGATCAGGAACCGGATTTCAAGCACTATTCCGTATTCTCTCATAAAATCACATAGTATTGAAACCTCGTTATCGCTTCTGTACCGCAAGCTGACTGTTCACAGCATAAGCAATAAAGCTGTTCAGACTCATTTCATGATCCTTCGCGTATATAGCCGCTTCCCGGTGAAGCTCCGGTGAAATTCTCACATTAAAGCTGCCTTTGTATGCCTTTTCCGGCTCAATTCCCTGCTCCTCACACAGCGCAAGATAATCATCAACTGATGCGTGGAAATCCTGAATCAATTCCAGTGCAGTCGTTCCCTCATAGGAGATCAGAGCGCGCACCCCCATGACCTTTCCGTAAAATAATCTGTCGTTTTCAGAGAATTCAACACTTCCTGTATAACCTTTATAACTCATGGTATTACTCATATCAAGTCCTCCTCTTCCAGCTTTTCAATCAGCTGCATCACCTGATACACTTTCAATTCCTTTCCAGGATGTGGTTTGTGCATCATGATCGGTGCCCTCTCACTACTCACGAATTTGATCCGCGAACCGCTTGTCTTTCCTTTATCAGAATATGTATATCCCAGATACTTTAATAACGTTTCTGCTTCATCAAATGTGAAATCTTTCGGCTTTGCCTTTAGTCTTTTCATCAGTTTTTCCTTCTGACCCACAGGCTATCCCTCCTTCACTATTTGATTTTATTATATGGTAACTCAAAAAATGCAAAAGTGCAACTACTTTCAGTTGCTTATCAAAAATTTCTCTCTCGTTGCCAATCTGAATAAATTCAAACTGGACAACAGCTCTGATGCAATTTATAATGACTACAGAATATTCACCGGCGGGGATCCTCTATGAAGAATAAAATTTTATGCTACATTTATGAAAATATGGCAGATTTTGAAATTTCCCTTCTGCTTCACAGACTTCGTAATACAGGTAAACGGGATATCACCTTCATTTCCGAAGAAATATCTCCGATCAGAACACAGTCCGGACTGACCTGCCTGCCGGAAGCCAAAATCTCCGACATACAGGAAATCAGCAGTTATGAAGCGCTGATCATACCCGGAGGACCAATCAATAATGAACAAAATGCTATCTGTGAAACCGCATGTCAGATGATCTCCTCGGGCAGGCTTGTGGCCGCCATCTGCTTTGCTCCTCAGTTTTTAGGTAGGGCCGGAATTCTGGATCATTATCAATACACCACATCCTGTTCCCCGGAGAAAATAAAGCAGCTGGGGGTGAGCGATCCCTATCCCAGACAAAATTACATTATGGCCCGCTGCGTCACCGACCGTAATCTGATCACAGCCCAGGGATACGCGTTTGTGGATTTTGCACTGTGCGTCTGCGACTATCTTCATATATTTGAAAATGAAACGCAACGATATGAGCAGCTGCTTCGAGTGAAGGAATAAATCTATAAAAATTCCATTAAAACCAATATTAAAAGCAAGAGGGCGGTATTTCCGCCCTCTCCGGCTATGAACTACTGATTTTCAACTGTTATAACAGCTCCGTGATCCCAACGCTCCCCTCTCTCGACGGCCGCTTATCCGTTCCAATATACTGTACATCCCGAAAGTCCATGATATTGTGCCGGATGATCCAGTCAATATAGGTCATAATGTAATGGGCAGACAGCAGATACCCCAGTGCGTTCATATGGCCTCCATCATAGTATTTTTCCTGAAAATCCTGATCGTAGGGCGGCGCGTAGTGAAATAAATCCACCACATAGCAGTTCTTCAGCCTCTCTGCGATTCCCTCAATGACGCTGCAGAACTCCTCGCTTCCAAAATCAGTGGGCATGGTCAGCAGAAAGAATCTGGCGTCCGGCTGGATAGTCTGCAGGCGCTGAATAATTTTGGCGTACCACCCGACAAAGGTGGGGGCGTTATTTTCATAATTTTCCGGGTCAATGTCTGTCTCCGGGTTGCCAACCTGACCATCATATATGGCATTCAGCGTATTCGTCCAGCCCACATCGTTGACCCCAAGCGCGATGATATAGCCCTGTTTTGCGTTGTCTGCATCGAACAGATGATTCAGATTTCCCACAGGGCTTGTGCCTGCGTCAGCTTCCCTGTACAGCTGGTAAGCCGTCAGCCCTCCTCTGGAAAAATTGGTCATCTGTATTCCCGTGATCCGTTCCATCTGTTTTCCCCAGGAATATTCATAGCAGTCCCACCAGACCTTTTCTCCGTCCGGGCCAATGCACTCAAACTCTCCGCTGGTAAGACTGTCGCCAATGCACCCGATAGAGCGGAAAATATTCATCATGCCGCCGTCCCGGATGATCGTTTCCAGAGGATTCTCATTTTGTCCCATGCAGTTTTCTACCTGTCCCATTTTCATAAACCTCCCGACATTCTACAATTTCCTCCGTCAGCATTCCTTTCACTTCGCATGTCAGAAGTGTGTTTGCCAGATTGCCCCGGCTCTCCAGTGCCGCCTTTACATACTCTCTCGTATGCCCGATCCAGTATTTTGTGCCGTTGATTTCTTTTTCCTCCTCAAAAAGGACCTCCGCCTGACGACCGATCCAGCCTCTGCGATACTCCTCAGATTTCCTTTCCGTCATATCCAGAAGCACGTCGCTTCGCCGCGCCTTCACCCCGTCCGCGACCTGCCCCTTCATGGCCGCCGCCACAGTTCCCTTTCTCACAGAATACTTGAAAATATGCATCTCGTAAAGAGAAATTTCCTCCAGAAAATCAACGGTTTGAGAAAATTCCTCCTCCTTCTCCCGTGGAAAGCCCACAATCACGTCCGTGGTAATAGCAGGCTGATCAAAGGCTTCTCTTAAGCATACCACACTTTCCGCAAAGTCCGCGGTAGTATAATGTCTGTTCATACGTCTCAGAGTCTCGTCACAGCCGCTTTGCAGGGATAAGTGAAAATGAGGGCACAGCTGCGGGATGGCGGCCAGCCTCCCGGCTGTCTCCTTCGTGATAATCCTGGGTTCCAGAGAACCCAGACGGATGCGTTTGATCCCGCTTTCCTTCGCCAGCCGCTCCACCATATCTACAAGCTTCCCCGCGCCGGAATAATCATGCCGTTCCTCTGACTGGGGCCGATCCACACACTCCCCCCTCTCCCATGGTTCATCCTCAAAATCAATGCCGTAGGAGCTGATGTGGATCCCGGTCAGCACAATCTCCTGATATCCGGCAGCTGCAAGCCTTCTGACCTCCTGTAAAATATCCTCATAATGCCTGCTGCGCACCCGGCCTCTGGCATAGGGAATGACACAATAGCTGCAGAACTGGTTGCAGCCATCCTGAATTTTGATGTAGGCTCTGGTGTGCTCCGAGGTTCGCTGCAGGGACATTTTTTCATATTCATAGATGCGGCCGATATCCGTTAAACTCTCTCCTCCCAAAGTTTTGGACTTCCTTACGTTCAGGCGTCTCTCCTCACTTTGAGAGATTTCTCCGGCCTGGCAGCTTTCCTCACTTTGAGGGGCTTCCACGGTCTGACAGCTTTCCTCGCTTTGAGCATCTTCCACGTTCTGAAAAGCATCCTCGCCCCGGAGCTTCTCTCTGTCCGCCTTTTCTTTCAGAAATGCCTCGATCAGCTCCGTCACCTGACTTTTTTTGTTGTTGCCGATGACCAGATCCACACCCTCATCCTTTAAGACCTGCTCTGTGCCGGTCTGCACATAGCAGCCAACAGCCACCACCACCGCCGCGGGATTCCTCTTTTTGGCCTGATGAAGCATCTGGCGGCTTTTCTGATCCGCGATGTTGGTCACCGTGCAGGTATTCACAATATAAATATCAGCCTGCAGGTCAAAGGGCACAATAGTGTACCCCTTCTCCTCCAGCTTCTGCCGCATAATATCCAGTTCGTAGGCATTGACCTTACAGCCAAGATTGTGCAAGGCAGCTCTCATACAGGTTCCTCCTGATTTTATTTACACAGTTACTATTCACAGCCGACTTGAGAGATATAAACAGACTCGTCAAGCGTAGTTTGCTTGTAAGAGGCTGATTATATCTCTCAAGTTGGATGAGAATCAGTCACTTCCCCCACATAAGCAAAAAAATGAGCGGTGTCCTTTACCGCGCCGGACAGCTTGCTGGACGCTTTTGCGCATGTGAGGGGAAGCGGCTGTGAATAGTAACTTTACACACATTATTTTTACAAAAATCCCATTGACTTTTCATACAACTTCCCTTACGATGAGAAAGAGGGAACAGCCATCCGGCTTATGCCGGAATGCTGCTATTTTCATTCGTTCCCTATCAAATCACAGAAAGGAGGCTGTCCAACACCATGACACAGGTTGAGATTTCTCTGAACTCCATCGACAAGGTAAAGTCCTTTGTCAACACTGTCACCAGATACGATTATGACTTCGATCTTGTATCCGGAAGATACGTCATTGACGCAAAATCCATTATGGGCATCTTCAGTCTGGACCTGTCCAGAAGCATCACTCTGAACATCCACGCAGACGAGGATATTGACGAGCTGATGGAAGCGCTTGCGCCCTATATCGTAAAGTAGAGATACTGTTCAGGTACATAAGACTGAAAGGCCCCGAGACACATCCGGAGCCTTTTCTTTATTTCAGCGGGACATTTATATTCCCTGTTCCTCCGCTGCGATAATCAGCTGCTTCGTCTCCAGGGCCGTCCGCACCAGCTCGTCCATCTTTTCCTCCAGATGACGCTCATGCTTTTTGATGATTCCCAGATTGGGTTTGGTCACCGGATGCTTCGCCACAAAAATCGTACAGCAATCCTCGTAGGGCAGAATGGAAGTTTCGTAGGTGTCGATCCTTTTGGCAAGAGTCACAATATCCTCTTTGTCAAAAGCAATCAACGGCCTGTACACCGGCAGGGTACACACCTCATTGGTGCACAACAGCGATGACATGGTCTGACTGGCCACCTGACCGATGCTCTCTCCCGTGACCAGTCCCAGACACTCTGTCTCTTTGGCAATGGTCTCCGCGATCCTCATCATGTATCGCCGCATGATGATCGTCAGCTCCTCATGAGGGCAATTCTCATAAATATATAATTGAATATCAGTAAAATTAATTACATGCAGATAAACCGGTCCGGCATAGCGGGCTACAATCTTTGCCAGGTCCACCACCTTCTCCAGCGCCCGCTCGCTGGTATAGGGCGGCGCATGAAAATATACCGCGTCAATCTTGACGCCCCGCTTCGCAATCATATAACCTGCCACCGGGGAATCGATTCCACCGGACAACAACAGCATGGCCTTGCCGCCGGTTCCCACCGGCATACCCATAGCTCCGGGAATGACCTGACTGTACAGGTAAATTTTCTCCCGGATTTCCACATTCAGCGTGACCTCCGGGTTGTGAACATCCACCTTCATATTGGGAAAGGCATCCAGAATCACCTCCCCCAGCTTTGCGTCAAGCTCCTGTGAATTCAAGGGATAATTTTTCCTGGCTCTTCTGGCGTGGACCTTGAAGGTTTTTTCCTCATTTCCGTAAACCTGACGCATATAATTTTCTACATGGCCGCACAGATCCTCCACGCCGTTGTCCTTAATATGAACCACCGGACAAATGGCAGTGATGCCGAACACCCTCTGCAAATGCTCCACTGCCTCATCAAAATCAAACTCTGTCTCCGCCTCCACGTAAATGCGGCCGGAGTTCTTGCTGACAATAAAAGAGCCCTCGCATTTTTTCAGGGCATATTTGATCTGCTGAATCAGGGCGTCCTCGAATCTGTAACGATTCTTGCCCTTGACGCCGATTTCACCGTATTTTATCAGAAAGGATGTAAACATATATTTTTCTCCGTTACTGTGGGCAGCTTTTTCCCATTCTTTTTCCTATGAGCATACCTGCTTTACAGGCATTATCAGAGTTATTATGTTACTATTCACAGCCACTTTCAGTTAGCTGCAAATAGTAACGTTATTATAACAAGTTCATCCGGATTTGTCATTGAAATTCTTTGTCAAAAGGCAAATTAGCCTGTGGTCCTCAGCGTCTCGTGTACCTGCGCAGCAGCGGAATCAGCTCCCTCAGCACTTTCAGCGTATAGTCAATCTCTTCTCTCGTGGTCATCACCGACATACTGAAGCGGATGGTGGAATCCCACAGAGATTTATCCAGCCCGATGGCCATCAGAGTTTTTGAGGTCTGAGGATGGTTGGAGGCACAGGCGCTGCCGGCGGAGACATAAATCCCCTTATCCTCCAGCGCATGGAGCAGCACCTCGCTGCGCACTCCTCTGACAGAGTAGCTGACCACATGAGGCGCACTCCCACCTCCCTCGCAGCCGTTGACCTGAGTATCCGGAATCTTCACCAGCTCCTCCGTGAAATATTGCCGCAGCTCATAGAGAGCAGTCACCTCTTCATCCAGACGGTCATAGAGCAGCCTTGCCGCCAGAGCCATACCGGCAATTCCTGGCACATTCTCCGTGCCGGAGCGCATATTTTTCTGCTGGCCGCCGCCAAAAATAATGGGAACGATTCTGACCCTCTCGTCAATATAGAGCATACCCACGCCCTTGGGTCCGTGAATCTTGTGGCCGCTGATACTGAGCAGGTCGATGTGCATTTTTTTCGGATAAATTCTGGCCTTACCAAAACCCTGCACCGCATCCACATGAAAGAGACAGCGGGGATTTTTTTCCTTTATGATTTGTCCGATTTCCGCGATGGGTTCCAGAGAACCGATCTCATTGTTGGTATGCATAACGGACACAAGAATGGTGTCCGGACGGATAGCCTCCCGCAGAGCTTCCAGCTTCACCACGCCGTGAGCATCCACCGGCAGATAGGTGACCTCGATTCCCTGCTTTTCCAGATAGGCGCAGGTTTCCAGTATGGCCGGATGCTCGATCTTTGTGGTGATGACGTGTCTGCCGCTCCTGCTGTTGGCCGAAACACAGCCAATCAGCGCCAGGTTATCGCTCTCCGTCCCGCCGGAGGTAAAATAAATTTCCTTCGGCTGTACCTTCAATATTCTGGCAAGGGTATCCTTCGCTTCCTTGATATAATGCTCCGCGTGCAGCCCCTTTTTGTGCATGCTGGAGGGATTGCCATACTCCTCGCGCATGATATGTGTCATCAGCTCCGCCACCTGGGGAAAGCAGGCGGTGGTAGCCGAATTGTCCAGATAAACTTCCATGTCTTTTTCTCACTCCGGGTTAATATACTGTATAATATGCTTCAAATGGTTCGTGTGGGAATGGATAAGTGCATCACACTTCCAGCTCATACGAGAGCATCACCAGCACTGCCACCGCCGCCGTCTCCGTGCGCAGGATTCTATGTCCCAACGTGATCGGCGTAAATCCGGCCTCCAGCGCCATGTCTACTTCCTTTTGAGAAAAGCCGCCCTCAGGCCCGATAAAAACCGCCACACTCTCTCCCGGCTGAACAGCTCTCAAAAGCTCTCTGGTGGCGGTCATCCCTCTGGCGTTTTCATAGGGAAGGAGCCGCACCTTATCCTTCTTTGCCTGCGCCAGCGCCTCCCGAAAAATAAGGGGCCGTCCCACTTCAGGAATTACGTCCCTCTTGCTCTGTTTTGCAGCTGCCTGCGCAATATTCTGCCAGCGTGCAAGCTTCGCGTCTGCTTTTTTTTCGTCAAGCTTTACTATGGAGCGCTCCATGGACACCGGTACAATCCGGTCTGCTCCCAGCTCCACTGCCTTCTGGATAATCCATTCCAGCTTGTCCGCCTTGGGCAGACCCTGGTAAAGGGTAATGGAACAGGGAAGCTCATGGCTCTCCGTCTCCTCTGAAATGATCCGGCAATCTGCGGACTGATCCATATAATTTTCCACTGTACAGATATACTTACGGGGGTCCTCTTCCTCCAGCGCCGCATAAAATTTCTCTCCCGGCTTTAAGCGAAGCACATTTTTTATGTGATTATAGTCACTTCCTGTGATGGTCACATGTCCTTCTGAAATCTGCGAGCTGTCTATAAAAAACTGGTACATTCCTCATCCTCTGCCTCTGTTCACCATTGTCCTGCAAAGCTGACCTCTGTATTCGTTCCATTTACAGAAGCCATTTTCATATTTTCACGAACCTGAAGCCTTCCTGTCAGAAATCCTTTCTCGCTGTCACACTGACCCACTCGCCCTGATGCGTCACTTCCACCACCGTCAACCCGGCAGCCTTCACCGCCTCCACCACCGTCTGTTCCTTATCGTCAATAATCCCGGAGGTGATATAATAACCACCTTTTTTCAACTGTTTCAAAATCACCGGGGTCAGAGGAATCAGCACATCCGCCAGAATATTGGCTACCACAATGTCATAGCTATCATACCCGACCCGATCCTGTACTTCTTTTTCTGTGATAATATTGCCGATGAACATTTCAAACCGCTCCGGCGGAATCTGATTGTCACGGCAATTCTGCGCCACCGCCTCCACCGCGCAGGGATCCAGATCCGTTCCCACCGCATGCTTTGCTCCGAATATCAGCGACAAAATAGACAGAATTCCGCTGCCGGTTCCCACGTCCAGAAGCTCTGTCTCCGGTGTAATATATTTGCGGAGCTGGCGAATACACAGCTGTGTGGTCTCATGCATCCCGGTACCAAAGGCCGTGCCCGGGTCAATATGCAGCACCAGCCCATTTTCATCCTCCGGCGGCACATTCTCCCAGGACGGGATCACCAGAATGTCATCAACGTAAAACTGGTGAAAATACTGCTTCCAGTTATTGATCCAGTCCACATCTTCAGTCTCATCCACTTTCACGGTTCCCTCGCCAATGTCCAGAAAATCCCGCCAG
>JAJQID010000058.1 GCA_021199405.1 Lachnospiraceae bacterium | reverse complement strand
CCGCGATCAGCTTTTTGTAGTCCTCCTCGTCCAGCTCCTTCTTTTTATCACAGAACACCTTCCTCTGGATTTTGAGGAATTTCAGCCTCACGTCCCGCCAGCCCATCCATTTGAAAAAGCCGTTGGCTGCCGCCAGCATGGAGTTGACGCTGGTGGCCGCGTAGCCGGTCTGCAGGCTGTCCTTCCACTCTGTGGTCAGGATTTTGGTCAGGGGACGGGATTCCAGCCACCGGAACAGGTTCCGCAGGTCCCTGCTGTATTTCTGGATGGTGTTCAGCGCCCGCTCCTCGCTCTTCAGCCAGAGAAGGTATTCCTCAATGGATTCCATGGTGACGATCATGGCCTCCATGCTCATACTGTCCGTCTAACTCCACCCCTTCGCCATGCTTCTGCCTCCATCCATGCGCTGTCCACCCATTGTTTTTCTTTCATCCATCATTTTCTTTTCCTCCATAAAATATTTTGCACAGGCCGGTTTACAACAGGCGGCTAAAAGGAAACTACGCTCACATTCCGGAGCACATTTTTTTCAAAAATAAAATGCAGCCGTCATTTTACTGTCAGACATAAAGCTGTCTTCCTTTCCCACCCGCACATGCCGAATATTGTATCATATCAGCCATCGCCTCAAGATGAGGAAAATAATACCCGGCGGAATTTTTTCCGCAATAAAAAAGGCACCGCCAAAATGACGGTACCCTTTTGTCGCTTTAAGCATATGATGTTGGGGGCAAATACTTTTGTTCCTATTCCGTTCTCAGTGCCGTTACCGGATCCTTCTTGGCCGCGGAGGTGGAAGGAATCAGCCCGCCGATCAGAGTCAGCACCATGCTCAGGATGACCAGAATGACCGCGTACCTCGGCATGAGCACCGCACTGACATCGGTGGTCTCTGCAAACCGATGAATCAGATAATTGATTGGCACCAGAAGGGCATAGGAAATCCCGATGCCAATGGCGCCGGCACAGAAACCGACAATCAGAGTCTCCGCGTTGAATATCTGAGAAATATTGTTTTTGGAGGCGCCGATGGCCCGGAGGATTCCGATTTCTCTGGTGCGCTCCAGCACAGAAATATAGGTAATGATGCCAATCATGATGGAGGACACAATCAGGGACACCGACACGAAGGCGATCAGCACATAGGAAATCACGTCGATGATCGTCGTCACGGAGGACATCAGCAGTCCCACCGTATCCGTGTAGGTGATAACCTGCTCAGACTTTCCTTCATCCTCCATCCGCTGATTGTAGTCGTCCAGAATATTGATTACCTTCTCCTTATTCTTGAAATCGGAGGGGTAAATATCGATCTCCGAGGGATTGCCAAAGTCAATGTAACCAAAGCTCTCCAGATTACTGCTGTAGGTCGTCGAGCCGGAAGAGGTAAGAGAGGACATGATTTCCGCCAGACCTTCGCTGTCCAGATTGAATTCAAAGACTTCCGCCAGTGCTTCCTCATCAATCTGAAACATTTCCTCCATGCTTTCCTCCATCTCCTTCATCATGTCTTCCATGGCAGCCTCAATACTGTCCGCCATCTGTTCCATGACGTCCGACATGGCGTCTGTAATCTGTTCTTCGATGCTGTCCGCCATCTGTTCCATAATTTCCGTCATCTGCTCTTCTATGGCCGCCGTGATCTGCTCCGAAATCTGAGCCATGGCCTCCTCCATAATGGAAGCCATCTGAGCCTCAATGGCCTGTGAAACCTGCGCCATAATCGATGTCATCTGTTCCTCAATGGCCGCAGTGATGGCCCCCTGAAGGGTATTCATCATGGAAGTCATATACTGTTCCATAACCTGCGCCAACTGATCCTCCAGCACGGAAACGATCTGATCTTCGACAGCAGTGGTGAGCGCTTCCTCCAGCGTGACAGAATCAACCTCCAGCTGGAATTCATCGGACATGTTCGCTGTAAAGGCTTCCAGAATTCCCGCCGCCTTGTCCCCGGTCAGATATTCCGTGAAGCTTTCGCTCCCGGCAATCAGAGCATTCGAAGAGAAATATGTATAAAAACCGCTCATCAATTCTACACTAAGCTCTGTAAACCTGTCGGCAACCTCTTCGCTCTGTGTAAAATCAGAAATACTTTTATTCCCCATAAGGATGGAAATCATATCCTCCGTGGTCATTTCTCCCATCCCTGTTTCCAGATAGAACTCCGCAAGGGATGCCTTTGCCTCGTCCGTATTCAGATAATCGCTTAATACAGCCTCCAGGCTTTCCTCCAGGCTTTCCTTCTGATATATTTCAACTACATTTTCACTCCAATATCCATCGATCAGCTCATAGGCCAGCGCATCCATCATCCCGCTCAGGTCCTCTTCGGGCAGAGAAATCGAAATGCTGTCCATCAGGATTCCTTCCAAGTCAATGCCCTCCAGATCGATCCCGCTTAAATCAATTCCGCTCAGATCCAGGCTGCCAAAATCCGTCGCCAGTCCGGACAGATCCAGACCGCTTAAGTCCAGCTCCAGTCCGGACAGGTCCAGACCGCTTAAGTCCAGCTCCATGCCGCTGAAATCCAGGCCACTGAAATCCAGACCGCTCAGATCCAGTTCCATTTCTCCCAGATCCATATCTGAAAAATCCAGATCCAGGTCCATATCAAGAGAATCCAGATCAAGAGCGTCTGTCAGAGAGGATGTGTCGATCATATCCTCCATGCTTCCAAAGTCAAACATATCTGCCAGCGCATCCTCATCAATGGTCAGAATGGAGCTTAAATCAAAATCGCTGGTTTCCTCCCCGAATTCCTCTCCTGACAGCACATTGATGTCCGGATTTGCCATCTGCTCCTTCACGATCTCACTCTCCGAAGCCTTTTCCACGATATGCTCAATCAGCGAGGCCGGATAATTGATGCCGGAGGTCAACGCCTCGCTGGACGCGTTCTCCACGGGCTGCACAATACCCACGATAGTCATCTCTTCCCCGTTTGCGATCACTTCACTCATATAGGAAGCGTCACCGCTCTTATCTACCCAGATTTCATACTCGCTGTCGTAGGCGTAATAATCCGCGCTGGTGATCAGCTGAAATGTGATGCCCAGAACATCATCATAGCTGTAGGTGCCCTCAGCAGCATCCACCGTAACATCCTCTCCGTCCTGATACCGATTTATCATATCATCCAGCACACTGTAATCCTCCAGCCCCAGCATATACAGCATGAGATCGCTGACACTTCCGGAGGAGGTGAGCACCAGGACACACTCATTATAATTTTCAGGCCAGCGCCCTGCCTTCACCTCATACTGATTGATATAAAGCTCTTCATTTTCCGGCATTTCATAAAAAACATTCATCCCGGAAATGTAGGAGGTCATCAAACTCATGTATGAGGACACGGAGGAGGAGGCGCTGATGCTGCTCGAGGAGGAGGAAAGCGAATTGGGATTCACCTGTCTGTAATCATCCCCGTCCGCAATATAGATCTGCGGTTCAATATCGTAAATATATTCGATTCCCTTCACATAATCCTCGATCCCGCTCTCTCCACTGTCCAGATAAGTCTTCAACGCCGCGATATCATTGCTGCTCAGGCTGGAAAACATGCTGGACAAAATCTCCGTGACCGTGATGGTGTCCTCCTCCGCTTCATTCGCGGAAGAAGAGAGTGTGTCCTGTGTGCTCATGATGGAGGTCAGGTCGAAGCCGCTGGAGGTAATCTGAATGGGATATTCAGACATCGTCTCCTCCTCGATGTTCTGTATATAGTCATTGACGCCGGTGGAAATCGACAGAATCAGGGCAATACCGATAATACCGATGGAACCCGCGAAGGCGGTCATAAAGGTTCTTGTTTTCTTTGTAGCAAGATTATTGAGAGAAAGTGACAGAGATGTCAGAAAAGACATGGAGGAATGCCCCATGTTTTTGTGTTCCGGCTCAGCCAGCAGAGACTCATCCACCACATAAGGGTCAGAATCACTCTTCAGCACCCCGTCCTGGATGCGCACGATTCTGGTGGCATACTGTTCCGCCAGCTCCGGGTTATGAGTCACCATGACCACCAGACGATCCTTCGCAACCTCCTTTAAAAGCTCCATGACCTGAATACTGGTCTCGGTGTCAAGCGCACCGGTGGGCTCGTCAGCCAGCAGGATATCCGGATTGTTGACCAGCGCCCGGGCAATGGCAACACGCTGCATCTGACCGCCGGACATCTGGTTGGGCTTTTTGTGCATCTGATCCCCCAGCCCCACCTGCCTTAACGCTTCCTGCGCCCGATGTCTTCTCTCTGCCCTGGAAATGCCGGAGATGGTCAACGCCAGCTCCACATTCGCCAGCACCGTCTGATGGGGAATCAGATTATAGCTCTGAAAAACAAAACCGATGGTATGATTTCTGTAGGAATCCCAGTCTCTGTCGGTATACTTCTTCGTGGAAATTCCATTGATGATCAGGTCACCGCTGTCGTATCGGTCCAGGCCGCCGATAATATTGAGCATGGTACTCTTACCGGAACCGCTGGGTCCCAAAATTGCCACAAACTCATTGTCCCGCAGATTTAAGCTGACCTCATTCAGAGCGGTCTGCACCAGGTCGCCGGTTTTATACTGTTTACTGATATTATGTAATTGAAGCATGGCTGTCCTTTCAGAGAAAATAATATTAAAACACTTTTTGCGGTTATTTTAACACAAAAATCCCATAAAGGCAGCCATCTATGAAAATTTAATGGTTTCAACAGGCTTTATTTAGAATCCGACGTTTTCTTTTTTTCTGTCCGACTGAAGAAGGGTCAGTCCCCTTCCCCATTTCCTCCGAAAAGCCAGCCCTGCAGGGAGGAGCCCATATTATTTCCCAGCTGCTGGAGCGTCTCAATGGCCTCATTCAGATTAACCAGCATCTCGGAGAGAGCCTCTGTATCCATTCCCTGAATCACTTCATTGACAGCATCCACATCCAGAGAATTGACAGTTTCCGACAGCTTCTCCCAGTCAATATCCGCCTCGGCGATCTCCTCTGTCACCACCTCCAGATTAGTCATAATACCGTTGAGCGTTTCCGTGTCGATCTCTGAAAGCTGCTCCGCCAGCGGCTCCACACTGGTCTTCACCGTCCGCTGCATCCAGAATACAACGCCAAACAGGATCAGAGTCACCACAATGGAAATCACCGTGAGAATTCTGGTCAGCTTAAGCTCCTTGCGCAGGCTGGCAATGACTTCGCCTGTATCATTATTCATAGCCAAATCTCCTTGTATCATAAGTTTACAGTTAACAGTTACTCTGCACCTTCCGCTCCGTTTTCCCCGTTTTTCCGGTAAAAATCCTCCGCATACCGCACGGTATCCATGGCATCCTTTGCGTAAAAATCCGCGTGAATCATATCCGCGTATTCCTGAGTCAGCACGGCGCCGCCCACCACCGTTTTCACCTCCGGCAGTGACTCGTGAAGCTGGCGGATGGTCTCCTCCATGGCCGGAACCGTGGTGGTCATCAGGGCACTTAAGCCCACCAGCTGACAGCCGGTCTCCCTGGCCTTCTCCACCACCGTCGCCGGCGGCACGTCACGGCCCAGATCATAGACCAGAAAGCCATAGCTTTCCAGCATGACTTTGACGATGTTTTTGCCGATATCGTGGATATCGCCCTGAACCGTGGCCAGAATCACCGGCCTGACGCTTCCGTCCTTTTCTGCTGCCGGCGGCATAACAGACTTCACAATCTCAAAGGAGGCCGTAGCCGCCTCCGCACTCATCAAAAGCTGGGGCAGATACATTTTTTTCTGTTCAAAGGCAGCTCCCACCGTGTTCAGCGCAGGAATCACATGATCATTGATGACGGACAGCGGCTCGATCTCGCCAATCAGCGCCCTTGTCTCCGCCTGCGCCCTCTCCTTTAAGCCCATGCGGATGGCATACTGAAGAGGGCTTTCCTGAGAGGCACCTTCTCCAATGCTGGAATTCCCCGCCCCTGATATGGCTGCTCCGCCGCTGGAATTTCCCACTCCTGACGCGGCTGCTCCGCCGCCGTTTCCTCCCGCCGCTCCTGTCTGCCCACCCGGGGCGGCAGCTCCATTTCCCGCCGGTGATAAGTTCATCGGATGAGCTGCCGCGTAGGCAATGTAATCCGTGCAGTTTTTGTCATGCATCCGAAGCGCCCGGAATGCGTAATACACATCCATCATCGGCCCGGAGAAGGGATTCATGATAGCGCAGTCCAGCCCAGCCTCCAGAGCCATGGCAAAAAAGGTGGAATTGATGCGGTCTCTGGTTGGCAGGCCAAAGGAAATATTGGACACGCCCAGACTGGCTCCAAAGCCCTGCTCCTTCAGTAAGCGGATGGCCTCCAGAGTCACCCCGGCGCTTTGTGCGTCCGAGGAGATGGTCATGGCCAGCGGATCCACGATCAGCTCCTTCCTGGCGATGCCATATTTTGCCGCCTCCTCCGCCACCTGCCTGGCAATTTCCAGCCGTCCCTCAGCGGACTGTGGGATGCCGTCCTCCCCGATGGTCAGCACAATCAGCGCGCCGCCGTATTTTTTTACCAGGGGAAGCACCGCCTTCATGCTCTTTTCACTGCCATTCACAGAGTTGACCAGAGGCTTACCGTTATACAGCCGCATGGCCCGCTCCAGAGCGGCAGGGTCAGAGGTGTCAATCTGCAGCACTGTGTCGCTGACCGCCTGCACCTGACTGATCACAGCGCACATCATCTCCGGCTCATCAATCTCAGGCAGGCCTACGTTTACATCCAGCACCGGCACACCCGCGTCGCTCTGGCGGATGGCTTCCTGTAAAATATAGTCGAAATTGCGGGTGCGCAGAGCCTCCTTCAGCTTCCTCTTACCGGTAGGATTGATGCGCTCCCCAATGAGAACCGGACCCTTCTTTAATTCCACCGCATGGGTATAGGAGGAAATCAGGGTACGCTCCTTCGGCTCCGGCAGCTGATAGGGCAGGTCACGGGTCGCCTCAATCACCTGACGCATATACTCCGGCGTGGTACCGCAGCAGCCTCCCAGAATCGTAGCCCCGGCCTGCGCAATCTGCACCATATATTCCGCAAACTCCTCCGGGCCGATATCATAAATTGTCTGCCCCTTCACCACCCGGGGAATGCCGGCGTTGGGCGTCACAATGATGGGAACCGAGGCATATTCCGTAAAAACAGGCACCAGAGAGAGCATCTGATCCGGACCCAGGGAGCAGTTCATGCCCACCCCGTCGCAGCCAAGCCCCTCCAGCAGGGCGATCATCGCCATCGGATCCGCGCCTGTCATCAGCTTGCCGCCGGAATCAAAGACATTGGTGACAAATACCGGCAGATCGCAGTTTTCCTTCGCCGCCAGCACCGCCGCCTTGGTCTCATAGCTGTCATTCATGGTCTCGATCAGGATACAGTCCGCGCCGCATTCCGCCGCCACCCGTATATTTGCCGCAAAGACAGACACCGCCTCCTCGAAGGGCAGATCTCCAACAGGCTGCAGCAGGCGCCCCGTAGGACCCACGTCAAAAGCCAGATACCGGTCCGGATAGTCCCTCAGCGCTTCCCTGGCGCAGGCAAAGGCTCCCCGGATCAGTTCCTCATAATTGTCATATTTCAGGCAGCTGACGCCGAAGGTGTTGGTGGAAATGACCGTGCAGCCCGCTTCCAGATAGGCACGGTGAAGTCTGACGATTTCCGCCGGATTTTCCAGATTCCACAGCTCCGGCCCCTTGCCTCCGGAAAGACCGGCGGCCTGCAGCATGGTGCCGGTGCCGCCGTCAAGATAAATGCGTTCTTTTTTTATGCGTTCAAGAATGGGTGGCATAGATATCCCTCCTTACTGCTCCCGTATTCCCACCACAGCTGTCACTGACTTGGTGGGATACATGAAATATGCTTCCGACAGGGTAATTCCCAAAAGCTTCCCTGCGTTCACAAACTGAAGAAAGCCCGGCTGGATGGACAGAGGCACATCGCCGTATCCCGGGGAAAAGCGGGGCGCACAGATACAGCCCGTCTCCCCCAGCACCAGGGTCGCGATCTCCCGGTTAGCCAGGTCACACAGCGCCTCCGCCTCCGCTGAGGAAAGCGCATTCACCACAAAATGCCTGGCCGGAGAGGTCACTGACAGCCGCTTCATCAGCCGGTCCACCCCTGCCCCCAGAGTCGCCGCAAAAAGCACCGCCTCCTCACAGCCCTTCAGATTTAAAGTGAGAGCATGGCTGTGAAAGTCCCCGAAGCCCAGATCCAGCCTGTCCTCCCCCGGGCGCGTCACCACAGTGCGCCTGAAACAGTATCTATAGCTGGCTGCCAGGGAAAGCAGCTCCTCACACTCCTCCCTGAGTCCCGGCTGCAGCGCCGAAACCGGCTGTCCCAGCCTTGCGGCGAATTCTCTCTCATTGATGTGTATCTGCTCCCGGGAAACCTCCCGCAAAACCGCGCTCACCAGATAATCTCGCTCAGATTGGACTGCAGCGCAGCCGCCACATCCGGCTTATTCATGGAATAAACATGTACTGCGTTGATACCGTTGGCATACAGATCAACAATCTGCTCCGAGGCATAGATAATGCCCGCCTGCTTCATGGCCGCCGGCTTGTCCCCGTAACGGTCGATAATATAGCGGAACCGCTGGGGCAGGGAATTGCCGGAGAGAGCGATAGAGCGCTTGATCTGTTTTGCGTTGGTAACAGGCATAATCCCGGGAATCACCGGCACCGTGATGCCCGCCTCCCGGACACGGCGCAGAAAATTATAGAAAATATTATTGTCAAAAAACATCTGCGTCACCAGGAACTGACAGCCCGCGTCCACCTTTTCCTTCAGATGGCGGATATCCTCCACACTGTTGAGGCTGTCCGGATGAACCTCCGGGTAACAGGCGCCGCCGATACAGAAATCTCCGGCCCCACGGATTTCCCGGGTCAGCTCGCTGGCATAGTGATAATCCAGGCTGGTCATGTCCAGCCCCTCCGGAATATCGCCCCTGAGAGCCAGCACATTCTCGATACCTCTCTCCTTTAATTCCACAAGCTTTTGAGCCACATCCTCCTTCGTAGAAGAAACGCAGCTTAAATGGGCTAACGGCGTAACCCCCTTCGACTGCAGGAACTGGGCAATCTCCATGGTATATTGAGATGTCCCGCCTCCTGCGCCATAGGTAACGCTCATGTAACTGGGATGCAGGTCGGCAATCGCGCCCGCCGCCTTCATCACGGACTCATAGGTGGCGCTGGTTTTCGGCGGAAACACCTCAAAGGAAAGGCTTGGTTTGTCGCCGGTAATAATATCAATGATTTTCATTGGAGAAACCTCACTTTTTATATACAGTTTTTATGATTATAGACAAAAAAAGCAGCAAAATCAAGACGCCTGCCGCTTTTTCATCAATCTGTATATTTTTATGATAGTATTACACACTGATTTCCTCTGGATTCAAAGACGCTCTCAAAATCCTCCCTGCTGTATTCCACCAGCCCGGAAATGGGATCAGCGATGGTAACCGTATCCTCCGTGTAGCCGATCAGGACTGCTCCGTGATCATTGGAGCTCCATTCCACGTACTCGCCCTCTTCCGTATACCAGCCGGCGGTGGAATAGCGCTCCACCATGCCGATGGTCACCCATACGACAATCGGCACATCCTGACTGACCAGACGATATAATTCCTCCACAGAGGAACCTGTCATATCTACCGCCTCCAGGGAACTTCCTGCATCCTGCAGATAGCTGTTTGCCGCGGTCAGAATTGCTTCCGTACCGCAGATATATCCGGCGTTCGAAAACGGATCTCCCACAAAATACTTATTTAAATCCGGGCCATACTTCACTCCGTCGCTTCCATAGTAAAAAACCGCGTCTGCCGTGGGCAGATACTCCGATGCCATGACCGTCTTGTCCACATCAAAGCCATAATAATGCAGCACCATGGTCAATGCCACAACCTCACAGCCGGTAGGCAGCTCCGGCATCTGATAAATAATCTCAAAGTCCTCAATCTGGTGCCCGCTGCCGTCAGAATCCACGCTGACTTCCGTATTCCCGGGGGTACCTTCACCCTCCGCAGCATTCTGTGCTTCCCGACGTGCCTTATCATCCGAGATTGCCTCATCACCCGCGCTCTCCGTCTCCGACGCCCGTTCGGCAGCTTCCACACCCTCTCCGTTTCCTTCTGCCCCCGGTTCTCCGGTTTCTGTTCCGCCTTCTCCGGGTGCGCTCTCTCCGGACTCTCCCGGCGCATTCTCCTCATTCTCCGCTCCGGCGTCCCCCGATGCGCTGTCACTTTCTGATTCCTCAACTGCATCCGTTGAAGCCGACATATCCGACCATTCCTCAGCTTCCCCTGAAGTAACAAGTGTATCTGACGCTCCCGTCGAATCCAACAGCAGCTCATCAGCAGTCATTTCATTGGAATCCAGATAATTGCTCACTTCGACAGAAAGAAGCCCCGCAGCTGCAACCACTATCATCACTGCCATTATTTTTTTCATCATCCACACTCCTCCTGCTTTACCGGGAACTTTCATGGCCGTCAGGAACTGTCAGAAAATAACTTGTGCAGATTGTGTCGGATAATGCGTGAAGCACAGGTTTTAAAACGTAGCCGTAGCGGGGCGCTAAACGTCCGGGGGACGTTTGTTCAGCGCGGACCTGCACAGCATGCGGGCTTTGCCCGTAGGAGCGAAGTGTAGACCGGCGAGGCTTTTAAGGCCAGTGATTCGCGTATTAGGCGGCGCAAAATGCATAAGTTATTGATTGACAGTTTCTTAGATCCATGACAAACCATAACAGGGTTATTATAATAAGAAGTTGTGTATTTTATGTGAGCAGGACATGATACTAAGGAACTGTTAAGAATAAACTTTACATATGACGCAGGATATGAAAACTCATTCTTTAACAGTTCCTAATCCCGATTTTCGAACCGGACCAGCCCGGCACGGTTTAAGGCCGTCATCAGTACCGGAATCAGCACCAGCTGCAAAATAATACCCGGAATTGCGTTCAGAAACGCTCCTGCAATAAACATCTGCCAGGTAAAGGCACTGCCGCCCACCCCCATCATGATAACGCGAACTACGCCCCACCCTACACGTCCGACAATCATGGCTGTAATCAGACTGACGTAAACTGCGAACACATTCTGCTTTCGGAAACGGGCGTACAGGAAGCCGATCACCGCACCGTAGGTTGCCAGCTCAAAGGCCATGGCAAGCCCAGTGGGATAAAACATCAGCATTCCAAAAATCGCCCCCCTGAGGAGCGGCGTAATAAAGCCTGCAATCAGGCCATACTGCCAGCCGCAGATCAGGCCGCACAGCAACACCGGAATATGCATGGGGAGAAGCAGGTTCCCGATCTGCGGGATTCCGCCGGTAATCGTGGGAAGAATAATACCGATGGCCAGAAACATTGCCGCCAGTACCATATTTCGTATCATGTTCTGATTTTTTGAGTACAGTTCGTTCATTTTTCATCTCTCCTGTTTTTGATTTACTGAATTGATCAACGCAAAAAAGGCGCATCACTTCTCTTCTGAAAAGTCATACACCTTCCTGGTATACTATGATATTCTATGTTACTATTCCTTTAATCACCCGCAAAACGGACATGTCCGCTGACGCGGACATCACTATGCAAAAAAGTCGATTGCTCCGCAATCGCTGCCTGCATTCGCAATCCGCTCATTTTCCTTCGGAAAATAGCTACTTGCTCATACAGGCCAGATTCTCTAATATCCGGCGCTTCTGCACCCTGTGGCCGCTTCCTGCGGACCGGTGACAGTATACCAGCTCTTTCCGGTTTCTGTCAAGAAATTTTCCTGATTTCCTCCATCACTTCCTGCAGCAGACGCCCGATGTTAAACTCGCTGACTCCCACCACAATATTGTCACAGTGATTGACCGGGACCAGAATCTTCTTTGCACTGCTCTGGCCGATGGCCATCGCCATTTGAGGCGTGATCTCCCCGTACATTGAGTCAGCGATCACAATACCAATGGGGCCGATAATCACATCTGCCCTGCGGCTGCAGACCTTCACCGCGTTCTCTCCGGTAGCGGCATGGTCCGCCCCGGCCTTCAGCATGGCTGCCGTTGCCGCGCTGTTCGTGCCAACCGCTGTGATCTCGTTTCCTGGAAAGTTCTGCTTTAATACTGTTACCAGCTGACGGCCGATTCCGCCGCCCTGCGCGTCCACAATTAATATATTCATACTGCCTCCCTGTATTTCTTTATTTATACCATTTCCATCAGGAAACCGTCTACGACATTTTCCTTGAAATTCTGTACCATTTTTGATAGAATGACCTTCAAATGAAACAATGCTGCCATATTGTCAGGTTTATGAGCGGAGGAAAGGAAATGGTAGATTCCAATATCACCAAAAAAGCCCTCGCACAGACTCTGCGCGAGCTCATGGATGAGATACCATTTGAGAAGATCAACGTAGCACAGATCTGTGAGAAATGCGGTATGAACCGCAAAAGCTTCTATTATCATTTCCGTGACAAATACGATCTGGTCAACTGGATCTTTGACACGGACTTTATCGCTCTGATGGCTGACTTGCAGCCGGAGGATGAATGGGGATTTATCGAGCGCGCCTGCCGCTATTTTTATGACAACCGAAGCTTTTACCGCAAAGCACTGATGATCCGGGGGCAGAATTCCTTCTCCGATCATTTACATGAATTCCTGTACCCGCTGATCAAAAATCGAATGCAGGCAGTCTCCAACTACGACGACATCCATCCGATGTGCATTAATTTCCTGACAGATGCCATCGAAGCTGCTCTGATTCGATGGCTCACTGATAAGAACTGCATGCCGGCGGATCAGTTTATCCGGATTTTCCGGGCTTTAATCGAAGAAACGGCAGTGGAGGTCTGTAAACAGATGGACTCTTTCAAATAATATTTTTCTTCGGAAATGCCCTCTTCAAAATCTGTGCCAGGTCATTCTGAAATATATTCAATGAAGCCTCCGGTTCCGGCGAAGTATGCAGGTATCCATCCGCGTCAAAGCCTGCAAAACAGGCGTCTCCGGAAATGATGGCATCCACCCGGCAGCTGTCATACCAGGCCTCCCATGGGACAGTCTGAAACAGCTGCTCGCCTCTGGCCTTCTCCACATACGCGGCTGTCTTTTCCCGCGTCTCCTCAGAGCACTCCGGCTCAGGAAGCAGACCTGTCAGCACAGCGTGTACCTGTTCTGCGCTGTAAAACAGATCTCCTTTCAGAATATCCTCCAAATCCTGATCCCCATAAACCTGATACGCGCCATAGAGAAATTTCTTCTCTCTGAGAAGGTCAAACGCTTCGGTTTTCTCCTCATCATAACGCACGACAATCATAATATTATCAACCTGGGCGGCACTCTCCAGGAAATCCTCAGAAATACTCTCCGGCTCGCAGATCAGCACAAAGGCGCTGTCCTTATGCTCCCTTATCAGGGGAAGAAGTTCCGTCAGCAGCCCGTCCATCATCAGCAGCCAGGTATAAATTCCCAGCTTTTCTCCCTGAGAAAACACCCTGCTGTACTGTTCCGGTTCCTCCAGAATTCTCTGCTGATCCACGTGCCAGAGCACAGACCATGGTATATTAAAATTCAATGCCGCCTCATTCTTCCTGATAAGGTTTGCGCCTTCCGTGCAGCTGTTAAATCCCACGTTCATACCAAAATGCAGTATTCTCTCATGATCCACATGAGTCACCGTATCCTTGATCAGATCATAGTAAGGACTGTTTTCATCCTCCAGCATCCTCTGCGCCGCCTTAAAAAAATCATTTCTGAAACGTCCCTTTGAAAAATTCAGCGCCATATCCACCAGTCTGCGGATACTGCGCTCCGGTGAATCCTCAATGTCCTTCAGTGTGTTTTTTACTACCACTTCTATCAATATACGGGAGATTGTATTTTCCATTACTGTATTCCTCTCTTACTTTTACCTGTAATTCAGCATATTCTCTTCGCCTGCGATTTCAAGTGGCAAATTCATTTTTTGTCCAAAAAAGTGACACTTTGGCCTTTGTGTCCGAAAACACCTCATTTTCCTTCTTTTGTCAGATTTTGAGACTATGCGGTTTTTGTGTCTGATGACTTTCCTGGAATATTTTCCTATAATTGGAATACATTCAAAAGAAAGGACGAGATATTATGAGTAAAGCAACTTCAGTATCTAAAAGCATGCAAAAATTTGCAATCAATAAAGTACTCAATTATGTAGAAGGCAATCCGGAGGAAAATATACCAAAATTAATGGAGCTGGTAGATAAATTCGCTCCGGAAGGATGGTTTGGCCCTCAGAGAAACGCAATCCGCACCGCGATCGACGAGAAAAATAACTGGTACCAGCTGATTTTAAAGCTGTATGACCTGGATCCTGGCGTACGCAGGGCCTTCTTCCGGAATTTCATCTTTAACGCCTCCCTGGAAGGCTTTGCCACCCAGAATGTAGTAAAGGAACAGGAGGGCTGCAATGTGCCCTGGGCCATCCTGCTTGACCCTACCTCCGCCTGCAATCTGCACTGCACCGGCTGCTGGGCTGCAGAATATGGCAACCAGTTAAATCTCACTGTGGAAGATATTGATTCCACCATCCGCCAGGGGAAGAAAATGGGCACCTATATGTACATCTATACCGGCGGCGAGCCTATGGTCCGCAAAAAGGACCTGATCAAAATATGCGAAATGCACCCGGACTGCGAATTTCTCTCCTTCACCAACGGCACCCTGATCGATGAAGAATTCTGTCAGGAAATGCTGCGGGTAAAAAACTTCGTGCCGGCCATCAGTCTGGAGGGCTTCGAGGAAGCAAATGATTCCCGCCGCGGTCAGGGCATCTATCAGAAGGTAAAGAACGCCATGGATCTGCTGAAAGCTCATAAGCTGCCTTTCGGAATCTCCGTCTGCTATACCAGCCACAATTACGCCGATATCTCCAGCGAGGAATTCTTTGATTACATCATCGACAGCGGCGCTCTGTTCGTCTGGCTCTTCCACTATATGCCCGTAGGCAATGGCGCAGTTAAGGAGCTGCTTCCTTCCCCGGAGCAGAGAAAAGAGGTTTATCGCAGAATCCGTGAATTTCGGAATACCAAGCCCATTTTTTCCATGGACTTCCAGAACGATGCTCAATATGTGGGCGGTTGCATTGCCGGCGGCAGGAGTTATCTGCATATCAACGCCAAGGGCGACGTGGAGCCCTGTGTGTTCATCCATTATTCCAACTGCAACATCCACGATACCAGTCTGCTGGATGCCTTAAAGAGTCCGCTGTTCATGGCTTACCATGATAACCAGCCCTTCAATGAAAACATGCTGCGGCCCTGCCCCATGCTGGAGAACCCGGAGTGCCTGCGCAGGATGGTTCATGACACGAAGGCCGTCAGCACCGACTACGAAAGCCCGGAAAGTGTGGATGACCTGTGTGATAAGACCACGGAATATGCCGAAAACTGGAAGCCGGCTGCGGACGAGCTTTGGGCAACGACACCACATAAAAAGCCAAAGTCCTTCTACGAGGAATAGAAGCATAGCGGCAGCCATTTACCCCAGCGCCACATCCAGGATCATCATCAGCACAAAGCCCACAGAAAAGGAAATCACACCGATATTGGAATGCTCTCCCTGAGAAATCTCCGGAATCAGCTCCTCCACCACTACATACATCATGGCTCCCGCCGCAAAGCTCAGCAAATACGGCAGCGCCGGCACCACCAGCCCGGCCATGGCAAGGGTAAAGACAGCCGCCACAGGCTCCACCACTCCGGAAAGGAAACCGCAGGCAAAGGCTCTGCCCTTGCTCATGCCCCTTGTCTTCAGAGGCATGGCGATGATGGCTCCCTCCGGGAAATTCTAAATGGCAATGCCCAGAGAGAGCGCCAGAGCGCCCGCCGCAGTGATCTGCTCATTCTGTGAAAGCGCCCCTGCATACACCACCCCCACAGCCATTCCCTCGGGAATATTGTGAAGAGTTACCGCCAGCAGCAGCTTGGTGGTGTCCTTCAGGTTGCTCTGCGGTCCCTCCGACTCCACGCTGTTCTGGTGAAGATGAGGCGTTATTTCATCCAGAAGAAGCAGAAATAGAATCCCGACACAAAACCCAACAGCCGCCGGGAAAAACGCGAATTTTCCCAAACCTTCCGACTGCTCGATCGCAGGAATCAGCAGACTCCAGATGGAGGCTGCAACCATCACTCCCGCCGCGAAGCCCGTCAGCATTCGCTGTACCTGAACGCTCATCTGATTTTTCATCAGGAAAACACAGGCCGCGCCCAATGTCGTTCCCAAAAGCGGTATCATCAGTCCCAGAAAAATGTCCATATTTTATGATATCCCTCTTCCATTCCTTATCATTTCACGGCAGAATGCCCCGCGCGGATTCCCGCCTTTGATTCTAATTTTATTCAATCTCCGGCAGACTGTGCCTGTCCCATCCGCAAAGCATGAGCCACGCCGCTGTCAACAGAAGCATTCCCGCGAATCCGGTCAGCCATACTGTTCCCGTATCCGCTCCTGTATACGGCAGCCGCAGGCTGGCAGTGTTAACGATTGTATATGTCACTTCGTAATAATAGTATAACCCGCCCGTTTCTGTCAAATCATATTCACCTTCAACCGCAGCTGTTTTGATCACATCCATTTCAGCGGTCATGCCGATTTCTCCCTCTTCGCTGTTCTCCTCAGCGGTTCCCTCCAATATACCAGCTTCCTCTGGTGCACTATCCTCCTCAGAGGTGCCCTCTTCCGAAACACCGGCCAGCGGAAGGGTCACCATAAGAGCCTCCGTCATCAGGTTAAATCCAGCCCTTGTCCGTACCTGTGTCACCCGGTAAGTGCCGCATCCCAGATCCTCCACAGAAATGATACCGTTCTCATCTGAGGTATACGCCCCGGCCTCATTCCCCTCCTGATTTGTGAATACTGTACCGTCGCCTTCCAGATACTCCCACCAGTTCTCCCCGGAAACTGCATCTGTCATCTGCCGCTCAATGGTAAAGACCGCGCCCTCCAGTGCAGTGATCTCATCCCCGGCAAGCACAATCAGATTCAACTGGCACAGATCCTCTGCAGCAGCAGAAGCAGAGGTTCCCGTCTCTCCGCCAGTTTCAGGTTCCTCTCCGGAGACTGTCTCCACATTCTCTTCCATCAGGATTACCTCTGCAGTTTCCTCATCAGCTGTCAGTATCTTATCCTCATGATTTCCAGTGCTTTCTCCTGATTCGTCTGTACTGCTTCCATCTTGTTCCTTTATATTCTCCCCGTTTTCGCCGGTTTCCTCTGATCCCTTCTCCTCATTTCCGGAATCCTCTCCCGGACTCTCCGCTTCATTCTTTTCCTGAGCACTGTCTACGCCTTCCGCGCCCTCTTCCGGGCTGTTCTCTCCACTTTTCTCATTCTCTTCCTGACTGTCCTTCACACTTTCCACAGTTTCTTCCTGCCCGTCCTCTGTGTTTCCGGCGTTCTCCTCCTGTTCGTCCTTCCGGTTTTCCGCGTTTTCTCCCTGTTCACCCTCTTTGTTTTCCGCGTTCTCTCCCTGTTCACCTTCTTCATTTTCCATATTCTCTTCCTGTTCGCCTTCTACGTCTTCCTCTCTCTCTTCCCGTTCATTCCCTGCCCCTTCTGCACTCTCTTCCTGTTCCTCCCCGCCGCTTCCGGCACTCTCTTCCTGTTCCTCCCCGCTGCTTCCGGCATCCTCTTCCTGCTCCTCTCCGCCGCTTCCGGCATCCTCTTCCTGCTCCTCTCCGCCGCTTCCGGCGCTCTCTTCCTGTTCCTCCACGCTGCTTCCGGCATCCTCTTCCTGCTCCTCCTCTGTACTTTCTGCGCTTTCTTCCTGACCATCCTCCCCGCTTTCGGGCTTTTCTCCTGTGTCCGTCTCAACTGCCGTCTCCTGCACAGCTTCTTTCGTTGAAGGCTCTGTTTCCTCCTCCGTCCGCAGAGCAGCAGCCTCTATCCCGCTGTTCGCTGCCGCAGACGCCGGAAGACCCGCCATGCTCAGAGCCGCCGCCAGAATCAACGCGGCAGCTTCCCTGAAAAAAACTCTTCCTTGCATGTTCTTTTCCTCCAAAGAAATATTGTCTCTGGAGTATAACACATAATTTTGTCGGATGTAGCCGATATGTCGTCCTTTTTGAAATTTTTTCACCTGTGCTGTTGAATAAATCAGAATCAAAAAAGCCCGGCCAGGGTAACTCTACAGTCACCTGCGCCGGACTTTTCTCCGCCTCTTACTCCGCGCCCTTCTTCACCGCAGCGGCATGCTCCGCCTGAATCTCCGGGAAGTTGGACAGCATGGGCTCAATATCCTTGCCCTTGATTTTACGGTCCACGTAATTCCTTGTAATCTTCGCCACAATCGGGGACAGCACCAGCACGCCGATCAGGTTGGGCAGCGCCATCAGGCCGTTTAAGGTATCCGCGATATCCCAGGCCAGATTGTCGCCCATCACCGCGCCGCCGAAGATCGCCACCACAAAGATCACCTTGTAAATCATGGTTGCTTTTTCCTTGAATAAGAACTCACAGGCTTTGGTGCCGTAGTGGCTCCATCCCAGTGTGGTAGAAAAAGCGAACAGCGCAATGGCGATGGCCACAAAACCGGAGCCCGCTATGCCAAAATGCATGGAAAAAGCGGTTCCTACCAGATTGGAATTGGACAGCGCATTTCCGCCGTACTCTGCCAGAGTCTCACCGGTTTCCAGATCCACCAGCCCGGAGGAAAGCACGGTGAACGCCGTCAGCGTGCAGACAATGATCGTGTCCGCAAATACCTCAAAGATGCCCCACATACCCTGTCTCACCGGCTCCTTCACATTGGAATTGGAATGTACCATAACAGAAGAGCCAAGGCCGGCCTCATTGGAGAAAACACCTCTCTTCATGCCCATGACTACCGCCTGCTTCAGGCCATAACCGACGATTCCGCCGCCCACTGCCTTCAGGCCGAAGGCGCTCTTAAAGATGGAAATGAACACCGCCGGTACCATGGAAATATTGGTAATCAGAATGACAATCGAACCGATTATGTACAGAATCACCATGAAGGGAACAATCTTCTCCGTCACAGCGGCGATTCTCTTTAAGCCGCCCACAATCACCAGTCCGGCGATGAGCATCACCACAAGTCCGGTCACCCAGTTGGGAATTCCGAAAGCAGATTCCATATTGCCGGCAATGGAATTGACCTGAGTCATATTGCCGATACCGAAGGACGCCAGAAAACAGAAGATGGAAAACAGCACCGCCAGCACTGAACCGATGGCCTTGCAGCCCTTTTTCGCTCCCAGGCCGTCGCGCAGATAGTACATGGCGCCGCCGGACCACTCGCCCTGGCTGTTCTTTCTACGATAAAAAATACCAAGCACATTCTCGGAATAATTGGTCATCATGGAAAAAATAGCCATGAACCACATCCAGAATACCGCTCCCGGACCGCCGGTCATAATAGCGCCGGCCACACCTACGATATTGCCGGTTCCCACCGTGGCCGCCAGGGCGGTGCAAAGGCTCTGGAACTGAGAGATGGATTTATCCTTTGTGTGGCCCACCACCTCTTTGTCCTTAAAGATCGCGCCGATGGTATTCTTCATCCAGTGTCCGAAATGACTGAACTGAAATACGCCGGTCAGAACCGTCATCAGCACGCCCACCACGATCATCAGCACCAGCATGGGCGGTCCCCATACGACGTTATTGATCGCACTGTTCACCTGTTCAACAATTTGCAGCATAATTTTTCTCCTCTCGCTTTAGAACTGTCACGAAATAATACTTCTTTATCTCACGCCAGTCCATTCGTGCTTCTCCTCTGATCTCAGATTAATCAGACGCTACGACATACCACGCAACTCTTTCAGTAAACAAAAAGGGCGGAATCTCTTCCTGAAGAAATCCCACACCCTTGTGTTATACCTCATTCGTCATCTGTACTTATGGTACTATGTAAAAAACACCGAAATCAGTTTATAACATTTTTATAATTTTTTCAATAGTTTTTTATGGATTTTCTTCACCACTGAAGTGAAAAGTTAACTTCCACTTTGAAGGGGTACAAGTGGAACTTACTCT
>JAJQID010000053.1 GCA_021199405.1 Lachnospiraceae bacterium | reverse complement strand
TTTTGGTAACGGCTGCATCATAGTTATACACCTCCGAAAATTCTGTGCTAATTATACTCTTATTATGCCATAATCGGTACAGAAGTCAATAGGCGCAGAGGTGTTCAAGAAATTTTTAAATTTTAAATTTACAGTGATTCATCTTACCGCTGTTCCTTTTCATGGGATAAGGAAAAGTAACCTTAATCTGATAAAAACGGCCATTTACACTTTTCATCTGCAAAGCAATCTGCTATACTGTTTCAGAATAAAGCGTGTACAAAACCAGGAGAATCATATAGCCCAGGGAGGTAATACATATATGCCGGAACTGCCGGAGGTTGAAACCATAACGCGGGTCATAGAACCACAGATACGCAAGCTACAGATAAATCATATTTCTGTCTATCGTCCGGAGATCATCGCCCATCCGGGCGCGGAAGATTTTTGTCGACGTCTGACAGGACAAATCTTTGACCATATGGAGCGAAGAGGAAAGTATCTGATCATTGCACTGAAAAGCGGTGACAGAATCATCCTTCATCTGCGCATGACAGGCCGTCTGCTCATTACACCTGCCGACTGCCCGATAGAAAAACATACTCACCTGGTCATCCGGATGAGCAATGACCGGGAGCTTCATTTTTGCGACACCAGGCGCTTCGGACGCTTCTGGCTGCTCGCCAGTGGAGAAACAGATACATATAGTGGAATAGAAAAATTAGGTATTGAACCACTGTCTGCAAATCTTTCGGCAGAGCATCTTTATAACCAACTGGGTAAACGCAAAAAATCCATCAAGGAATGCCTGATGGATCAAAGTGTGATCGCCGGAATCGGAAACATCTATTCGGACGAGATTTTATTTACCTCCAAAATATATCCCGCGTGCCCAGCCTGCAGCCTGACCTGGGAGGAGTGGAGCCGTCTGGCAGAAGTCATCCCGCAGTGCCTGTCTTTCTTTATCCGGAAAAATGCAATTACACCGGAAGAGTATTTTCAGACAAACGGTCAGGAATACCGCAACACGCCTTTTCTGCAGGTTTATGGACATGAAAATGAACCCTGCCCATTCTGCAAAACGCCGCTTCGCCGCATAGTGATCGGAGGACGAAGCAGCACTTTCTGCCCGTGCTGCCAGAAATCTACAATAATAGCCTGAAAATTTTAACGCCAGATTTACACCCTGTTCCTTAATGCCGCAGCGACCCGCTCATACTGCGGCATGGGAACTCCATATTGCTGCCCCAGTCGGACGACCTGATAAATCAGCCCGTCGATCTCCGACGGCTTCCCGGCCATTATGTCGCGCTGCATGGAGGTGGTCGCCTCCGGCGCCAGATCCGATAAAATTTTCAGATTGACCTCCACCAGATCCTGCTCAAAATGAATTCCCATAGCCTCCGCCAACGTCACAATTTCCCGGATCATGGCCTTAAACATTTCCCTGGGCGCACCCTCCTGCTGAATGGTGCCTGCAGCACAGCTGTAATACAGACCGACAGCTCCAATAGGGGAGACATAAGAAAACTTCTGCAGTGCGTCTCTCTGAATGTTTTCAGAAAGAATACCAATCACTCCGCTATCCTCAAAATCCCGGGCAATTTCCTTTAAAACCGGTCTGTATTCCTCCTGACTGCGCACACCGAATACAACACGGCAGATAGCGCCATGCTGTGTCAAAACACCGGGACTCTCAATACTCGCGGAGACATAAATGCAACCGTCTGTCACCAGAACTTCCGGAAGCTGTTCCTGCATTCTGCCGCCGGTCCCATAAATATTCAGAATGGGAATCACAACGGTATCCGGACCGGACACTCTGCGGATCAGCGGATACACGCTCTCCAGGGAATAATCCTTCACGCATACCAGTATCACATCCGGCTGCTCATCATATTCCTCCGCTGAAACCGCCCTGACAGGCAGGGTCTGAGTCTGTCCATCCCACAGCTTATGTATGGTAAGTCCCCGGGTCTGCATGGCTTTCAGATGGGCGCCCCGGGCAATCAGAGTCACATCCTTTCCGCCCTCCGTTAGCTTGTATCCTAAAATACCGCCGGTCCCGCCAGCTCCAATGACCATGTATTTCATCGTCCCATAATCTCCCTTTGTTTACTGATATTATTTCCTCTGTTTTTCAAATGTCAATATACCTGAACCATCACTGAAACGAGCACTTCATTTTCAAAGCACAGGCCTTCATATCTGCTAAAATCATAAATCCAGCCTGATAACAAAATCCATAATCACTGTTTACCAGCTTTGATAATCGGGCTTCATCACTGTCACATCCACGCCTGTTTGTACTCTTCTTCATCTCAATGCAGATCAAATTGTCGAAACCGCAGCAGCAATCATATCCACGCTTATGAACGATCAAATCAACAGTTATCAGTCTGTCATCCAATCTCTTCAGCCTGCGTTCACAACCATCGGCGCTGCGATTATATTCCACGTCAACCATATATTCAGAATACTCTGTCCCCTGCAGCGCATTTGACAGATGCATTGCAAACCGTGCGCAAATACACCGTTCACTCAAATCATTTTCAAGCAAATACTTCTCCTGCTCATTAAATGTCAGGATTGCCCTGTTAACTATGTCATACAGAGAAGCATATTCACTCATGATTCTATTTTGCACCTCCATTTATCACCTGCAAAGCCAAGGCGAGCTCTATGCATTTCCCGAATGGCCTCATTATATGCTTTTAAACAGCATTTGTAAAACATTTTTCTATCATTGCGCTCAATATCTTCGGGGAACTGTGAGATTCGTCTCAGTATCTTTTTTGCATTCCCGCAAAAGAATCTGCTGCCGCCTTTGTTTGATTTTGGATCCAACCACGGATGATCGGTCAATATGCTGTCAATACTTCCATCCTCAATCATGGACAAATCTCTTCCATCCCCCTCAATCACAACACAGACTTCCTCAGAGTTGATCGTTCTGTAAATACCCTTTGCAATACGTTCAAATTTAATTCCCAGATTATCATAAATTCTGGCTCGCACCGTCCCATGCGGCTCGTCTCACAGGAGTTTGATTCCTGTGATTTTTGTAGCTATCTGGCTACTTTTTGTTGCCATATTCTCCAGTTTTGTGAGATTTATTTTGAGTCGCCAAATATTGTACGTAAAATGTACTCACGAGGTTTTTGATGAATCCAGTTCATTTCTTTTATTTCCCGATCAAATCATATTTCTTCTTTAATCGTCGCTTTTTAGCGATGATACATTCAAAATACTCATTCTGTATTGATAAATTCATACATTGCCGCTTACCCTGCTCTAATTCCAAAGTGCAGGCTTTGCATAAATATTGATCCGGCTCCAGATACAATCCTGTCTCAAGATCATTCAACCGTTCAAAGAAATCTGTATCTGCCAGTTTTTTATAGGCTTCTTCATGCGAGATAGAATAATACTCCATCAAATATTTTGTTATCGTCACAACTGACAACCCTAACGCAACCTGTGCTTTTCCTTCTGTCATACCTCATCACCGCCAATCAATTCCCCGAATGCTCTTTATGACTGCATCCGCGACTTCCTGTTTGCCGATATAATACTGAATGCCAAGATTCTCAACTTCCAGATTCTTCAACAAAATCTGTTTTGCCTGATCACTGCCTTTTTCTCCATAAGCACCCTCTTCATACACCTTCAGGCACAATGCCATGTCATCATCGCCGTCGCTCCAACTACCATATCATAATTATGAGGCACTCCGCCTTTATTTCGACACATCAGAATGAAATCTAACCATTCGACATCAGCGTCCGGAAATATTTTAACCCGAATTATTCCTCTATTTCTATACCAAATTTTTCGCACCAGTCTCTTGCAATTCTTTCATAGGAATCATCTCTGAATTTATACCAACTCTGCTCCAGTCCGATGTCATATAAACAATCCTTAAATCTTCGAAATGCTCCTTTACCCCTTATTGCCCGTTCCAGAATATCCTGATTTTTACCCGATGGAAGCTCATAAATATATTCTTCCATCATACGATATTCATTAATATCGTATTGTCCCGGCAACGGAATGTAATCTTCAATAAAACTATCACTGATTTCTTCGATCAATTCTGGATTTTCTTCACCCTCCACCATTCCATCAAATATCATAAGAATCTTCTGGTTTTTGGTATCGTAATAGTAGCTTGCTTCCATCCCAGCACCATAAAGTGCTTCTAATACTTCCTGAAGATTTGCTTTCATTGATTTTCCTTTCCTATTAAGCTTCCGTGTTCGCTATGCGAGCGCCACCCTCACAATTGCTACAGCACCAGTACTTATTATGTATAAAACAATTTTCTGGCCATATCAGCCAGTATCTCATTTCTCGCGGATTTATCGTCAAAAGCATGCTGACATCTGCCTTTTAATTTATTCACATTTTCTTTCGTAACTTCCACCTCTGCATTTTCAAGTGCCATTTCCAAATCCGCATCATCCCATACCTCTACATACCAATATGGATTATCTGATTCGTCTTCCCACGCTTCCTGAATTCTGTCCATCATATTCAGTATACCTTCAGGAAAAGCAGACGCATCTACATCATACCATTTCTCTAAATAGCATTGCTGGGAATATAGCCATTCTTTCTGACGCAGAAACAAATCCCAGTCCATTCTTCTCATTGTTTTTGTTAATTCATTATTGTTCATAAGCGAAGGTCCTTATTTTATTCTTTGTAAAACTATGGTTCCGGCTTTTTAGCTGGCATTATCGGCAACAACAAATCTTTCATAAATAATCATTATTATCATTCGTACTCGCGAACTAAAATCGAGTTCTATACATTTTTGTATCGGTTATTTGTCTCCATTTGATTTCGTTTGTTCTCAGCTGTCCACTTTATGGTCTATCCAGACTGATGTTATCATTTTGTTATCACAAAAATGTTATCAATCTCACTTATCTCTGTAATAGGAACCGCACTGGACGATTTTCATGACATCCCCTTCAATACGATACACAATACGGTTTGCAGCGTCAATCCGGCGGCTCCAGTATGCTGACAGACCACCGCTCAATCGTTCCGGCTTTCCTATCCCATCATATCCATTACGTTCAATATCTTTGAGCAGTTGCAATATCCGTCTCAGGGTCTTTTTATCCTGCTTCATCCAGTACTCAAAATCTTCCCATGCTTCATCGGACCATGCCTTAATCATCCAGGTTTACCTCGTGTACTGTACCTCCGGTTGCTTCCATCTGTGCTACAGAACGATGAAGTCGCTGCATATTGGCATCTGAATAAAAGGGATCAGCAGACACTTCAAACGGAATCCGTTTCTCTCTGCCAAGTTTCTTCAGGTATATATTGATTGCAGCTGACAAGGACAGACCAATATCAGCACAGGCTTCCTCTGCCATTT
>JAJQID010000254.1 GCA_021199405.1 Lachnospiraceae bacterium | reverse complement strand
TGGACCATAGGGGGATCGAACCCCTGACCTCCAGATTGCGAACCTGGCGCTCTCCCAGCTGAGCTAATAGCCCTTGACAGAACTATATACTACCACAATTTCAAAAAATTGCAAGAGAAAAATTGAAAAAAGCAAAAAAGCTATTTCCTTTTTCTTTTATTATGGTAGAATACCCGTAGCTGTCAGCCTGTGGCATGTTTTGACGACAGGCTGCCCAATTATTTTCTATGAAAGAGGAAAAGAAATCACTCATGAAAAAAGCAACCATCCACATTGACAAGCACTTCATCACCGGACAGGTGGATGAAAGAATCTACGGCTCCTTCATCGAGCATCTGGGACGGGCCGTGTACGAAGGCATTTACCAGCCGGACAGCCCCTTCGCGGACGAACAGGGTCTGCGTCAGGACGTCATTGATCTGGTCAGAAAGCTGAACGTGCCCGTGGTGCGCTACCCCGGCGGCAACTTTGTGTCCGGCTACCACTGGGAGGACGGCGTCGGCCCCAAAGAGGAACGTCCGGCCAAAATTGACCTGGCCTGGACCGTCATCGAAAGCAACCAGTTTGGCCTGAACGAGTTTATGGACTGGGCAAAGAAGGCCCACACTGCCCCCATGATGGCGGTAAATCTGGGCACAAGAGGCGCCGAGGATGCCAAAAATCTGGTGGAATACTGCAACCTAAAGGGCGGCAGCTTTTACAGCGACCTGCGCAGGAAGCACGGCTATGAGCAGCCCCACAATATCAAGCTGTGGTGCCTGGGAAATGAAATGGACGGCCCCTGGCAGATGGGTCACAAGACTGCCGCGGAATACGGCCGGATTGCCGCCGAAACCGGCCGGCTGATGACGAGGGTGGACCCGGACATCGAGCTGGTGGCCTGCGGCAGCGCGGCTCTCACCATGCCCACCTTCGGTGAATGGGAATATACCGTGCTGGACGAGTGCTACGATCAGGCGGATTATCTTTCCCTCCATCAGTATTATAATAACCGCGCCGATAATACCCCGGATTTTCTGGCAAATACCGTTGCCATGGACCGGTTTATCAGCTCCGTAATCTCCATCTGCGACGCGGCAAAGGCCAAAAAGAGAACTACAAAGAACATCAACCTGTCCTTCGACGAGTGGAATGTCTGGTATCATTCCAGCGAGCAGGACAAACAGCTCCCCCGCTGGTGCAAAGCGCCCCATCAGCTGGAGGACGTCTACAATTTCGAGGACGCCCTGCTGGTAGCCGGCATGATGATCACCCTGCTGCGCCACGCCGACCGGGTGAAGGTGGCCTGCCTGGCCCAGCTGGTCAATGTCATCGCTCCCATCATGACCTCCGACACCGGCGCCTGGAAACAGACCATTTATTATCCCTTTGAGATGATCAGCAATTACGGCAGAGGCACGGTGCTGCATACTCTGACGGATTGCCCTGTCTATGAGAGCAGCCAGGGCGACGCTCCTTATCTGGACGCCGTCTGCACCATGGACGAGGACGAAAATCTGACCTTTTTCATTGTGAATAAGGATTTAAAAGACTCCATGGAGGTATCCGTTGATCTGCGGCAGTTCGAGGGATATCAGGTGAAGGAGCACGTGGTTCTGACCCATCCTGACGTGAAGGCTGTCAACACCGAGGAGCAGCCGGACACGGTAGCGCCGGTAAAAATTCCTGTTGGAAATTTCACCGGCAAAAACAGCGCTGTAGTGGAGGGTGGAATCCTGAAAGCCACGCTGTGCGACAAAAGCTTTCATATGATCCGGCTTGGGAAATAAATTCAGCCTTCCCCTTTTCCCGGCAGCTGCACCAGCACAATCGCCGCAAACATAATCACACAGCCCCAAAGCTCCCGCCCGGACAGGCTCTGGTGCAGAAGCAGCCATCCCGCCAGCAGGGAAATCACCGATTCCAGACTTAAAATCAGGGAGGCCACCGTGGGATTCATGCCTCTCTGTCCCACAATCTGTAAGGTATAGGCGACGCCGCAGGACATCACGCCGGCATACAAAATCGGCAGCCAGGCTGCCAGAATCCGGGAAAGCTGGGGCGTCTCAAAGATCACCATACAAAGAAAAGAAAGCACGCCGCAGGTAAAAAACTGAATGCAGGACATTTTGACACCGTCCACCAGCGGCGTAAAGTGATCAATGACCAGAATATGAAAGGAAAAAGCCACCGCGCACAGAAGCAGCAGCACATCCCCCATATTCAGAGCCAGATGATCCCCCGTCATGCAAAGCAGATACAGGCCGGCAATAGCCATGGCGACCGCCGCCCAGACCCGCAGCCCCGTTCTCTGATGCAGGAATACGCCAAGAATCGGAACCAGCACAATATACATGGCGGTGATAAAACCTGCCTTTCCGACAGAGGTGTATTGAATGCCGAACTGCTGCAGGCTGGAGGCAATAAAAAGAATGACGCCGCAGCTGACGCCGCCGACAATCAGGTCTCTGCGCATATTCAAAGACTTTTCCGGTTGATCAGACTGTATTTTCTGATTGCTTACTTTTCCGGTGAAATTTTCGTTATTTTTTTTATTTATTTTTTTCAGTAAAAAAATCACCGGCACCAGTACCGCCGCCCCGATCAGATTTCTCACCGCGTTAAAAGTAAAGGGCTGGACATAGTCCATCCCCACACTCTGCGCCACAAACGCGACGCCCCAGATTGCGGCAGTCAGGAGCAAAAGCAGTGACTGCCTTATTGTAAATTTGCTCATAATTCTACAGCACACTCCTCAGAAACTGCTGCGCCTGAGGCGTCTTCGGATTGGCGAACACCTCTTCGGGGGTGCCCTCCTCCAGAATCTGCCCGTCCGCCATAAAGATCACCTTATCCGCCACCTCTCTGGCAAAGCCCATCTCGTGAGTGACACAGAGCATGGTCATACCCTGATTGGCCAGATCCTTCATGACGCTTAAGACCTCTCCCACCAGCTCCGGATCCAGCGCCGAGGTAGGCTCGTCAAACAGCATCACCTTGGGCTCCATGGCCAGAGCTCTCGCGATGGCAACTCTCTGCTGCTGCCCGCCGGAAAGCTTGGAGGGGTAGACGTCAGCCTTATCCGACAGACCAACCTTCTCTAACAGCTCCCGGGCTGTTTTTTCAGCCTCTTCCTTTTCCTTTTTACGCACATTCACCGGCGCCAGCATCACATTCTCCAGCACCGTCAGATGGGGGAACAGGTTAAACTGCTGAAATACCATCCCCATCTCCAGCAGCATTTCTGAAAATTTTTCCTTTTCCATTTTGCTGACAGTGGTGTCATTTTCCCGGTGATAAAATAATTCATCCTCAATATAGATCTTGCCGCTGGTGATTTTTTCCAGCGTATTCAGAGAACGAAGGAAGGTGGATTTGCCGGCACCGGAGGGACCGATGATGACCACCACCTCGCCCTGCTCCACCGTCAGGTTCACATTTTTTAAGACCTTCAGCTCCCCAAAATCCTTACACACATTTTCCGTGCGAATCATCGACATGGCTTTCTTCTCCTCTTCCATACTGACGTATCCATCTTTTGCCATCCATCCTGCGGCAATAGCCTGTATCCTTTCAGGATCAGGTATTTCTTTACATCAGCTTTTACTGATACACCGAATACTTATTCTCCAGCTTATTGAAAATAAAGGTGAAGAACGCCGTAATGATCAGGTACAAAATCATGGCCGGTATGTAGACCAGGGCCGTGGCCGAGGATGAGGAAATCGCCCTGGTCACCTTGGTCAGGTCTGTCAGGCCGATGATAGCCACTAAAGACACATCCTTCAAAACCATGATAAACTCATTTCCCACCGGGGGAATGAGCCGCCGCACGGTCTGAGGAATGATCACCAGACGCATGGTCTGCCCGTAAGTAAGCCCCAGTGCTTTGGCCGCCTCAAACTGCCCCTTGTCGATGGACTGAATACCAGCACGGATATTCTCCGCCAGATAGGCCGCCGTGTTCAGCACATAAGCGATCAGTGCCGCCACAAAAGCGCTGCGGATAGTCAGAGCCGGATTTAACTGCGGCAGACCAAAATAAATGAAATAAATCTGCATCAGAAGCGGCGTTCCCCGGAAAAAAAAGATATACGCGCTGCAGGGCGCACTTAAAATTTTGTGCTTCGACATCTTGCCCAGAGCAAGGAAAACAGCCAGTACCAGACCGATGCTGACTGAAATGATCGTAATGATGATGGTGGTCCGGGCGCCGTTTAACAGCTGCGGCATCCAGCGTATGATTCTCTCTATCATGTCCCCTGATTTCCTCAAATTCTTCTGTAAAATCTACATTTGCTCATTCCCCCGCAAAGCCCAGACCCCGCGGGGGATATACTGTGCTTACTCCACTCCGAAGCCTTCTGCCAGCCCTTCGATCACGTCCTCCGTGCCAAAGTACTTCACAGCCAGCTCAGCCATGGTGCCGTTCTCAAACAGCGCCGCCATGCCCTCGTTGACCTTCTCCGCCAGCGCATCGTTGCCCTGCTTCATGCAGATAACGATGGGCTCCTTCTCTTCCGCCTGCCATACCGTCTTGTAGTTGCTGGCAGCGTCGCCCAGATAATAAGAAGCCACAACAGAGTCTGTGCAGACCGCTTCCACACGTCCGGCCTTGATCTCGTCAAAGGCGTTGATGACCTTCTCATACTGTCTTAAATCCGTATCCAGACCTTCCTCGATATATTCCTGGATCAGATAATCCGCGGTGGTCTCCATCTGCACAGCTACCGACTTGCCCTCCAGATCCATGATATCCGCAATCTCAGAGTCGTTGGGAACCACGATCACAGGCGCGTTGGCCACGTATGGGGATGACAGCAGATAATTGTTGTCTCTGTCCTCCGTGTAGGAAACACAGGAAATGATACAGTCATACTTGTCTGTGGTCACCCCGGCGAAAATACCGTCCCAGGCGGTATCCACAAGCTCCAGCTCCAGACCAAGCTCAACTGCCAGAGCAGTGGCCACCTCCACATCAAAACCGATGGGCGTAGCGCCGTCCTCATCAAAATACTCCATTGGCGGATAGCCAATCTCCAGCCCCACCATCAATGTACCGGACTTGATGGTGTAGTCGCTGCTCTCCTCAGAGCTTTCCGCTGTTTCCGACCCGGAAGCCGTGTCGGAACTGGATCCACAGCCGCTGAGCATGGCCACAGCCATCATGGCAGCCAAAACCGCCGACAAAATTCTTTTTTTCATTTTTACTCCTCCTCTCGATATTCAAACATGAAAAAAGGCAGCCACCTTCTTCCTGGGACTGCCTTGTCTCAACCACTACTTATACCACGATATTCCATTTTATGCAAGCATTTTTTGAATAAAATCTGCATAAAAATGTCCACGTTATAAGAGAACACATGTCTCGACTGTTGGTTGAAATTCCAAGGGTAATTCTTTCACATCCTCCCCGTTCA
>JAJQID010000241.1 GCA_021199405.1 Lachnospiraceae bacterium | reverse complement strand
GCTTGGCACAAACAGTTCAAAAATACCTCTGGTCTTTTTCATCTGCAGACGGGTTCCATCCCAGCTGTTGAAATCTCCCACAACACTGCAGCGGATGGCATTGGGCGCCCAGACCGCAAAAAAAGTACCCTGCACACCCTTCACTGTCATGGGATGCGCGCCAAGGACCTTGTAAACCTCATAATGAATACCCTTTTCAAATTTATCAATATCCTCATCCTTCAACAGGGAGCCAAACTCATATGGATCAGCGAACTCCACTACATTTTCACCATAGGTAACGGACAGAGTATAAATTCCCTTATAGTATGGCTTAACCTCCGCAGCAAACCAGCTGCTCTCCTCGTCCACCAGCTCCATCTCAATGGGCTTTCTGCCAGGGAACTTCACACAGGCTCCGCTGGCTGTTGGCAGATAGGCCTGAATCAGATCCACACCGTCAATCGTGTGCCGCCCGAGAATTCTGTGCGGGTTTTCCGATTCTGAATAGGTGATCTCTTCAATGTCAGCCCAGTTCATTAAGTCATATAATTTTGTGCTCATAGCAATACCCTCCCTGAAAAATACCCCTTATTAGTCTTGACGATACTATTCACAGCTTGAAATAAGTAATCCTTCTCTTACAAGTAAGCTTGACGAGCCTGATTACTTATTTCAAGCCGTCTGTGAATAGTAACCTGTTTATGGACATTTTATCAAATTCTTCTGGCTAATACAAGCCAAAAGTGTTAGAATTGGCTATAAGTTCATTATTATTCATGGCTATATAAATTTTGCATACGGCTCACAAGAAGTCAATATAGCCTTGAATCATCGGAAAGGAAAGGAATTAACTCATGACCGAAAAAGAATATAACATGATAAAACGCATCAACAAATATGCGGAGAAAGTGCTGGGGGATATTGACCCGCAGAAGGTCCAGGTTTCCAGGCAGTTGGACGCTCTTCGCCCGATTTTTACCGAGATTGCCGCGGAGGAAAATATCACCCTGGAGGAAATGTTCATTAAGTATATGGATCTGCAGAGCGAAGCCAGCCTGCAGGAAGAAATGCATCTGCGGGAGACCTTTGCCGATCAGGCCAATGATCCCGAAAATCCCATGCTGTTCAGATAAGTGTTTCCTGAATATCTCCTGCATACCCTGAATGGTTTTGCTTTGCAGGCAAAGTAAAATACATGTATTTTTACCTTCCGTTTTTATTTTTATGTCAAGCGGCCATCTCCATATATAAAACTCCCCGCTGTGATGATTTTTCTCACACAGTCGGGGAGTTTTTGGCATTAACAGAAGATTTTTCCGGGAAAATACTGAAAAATATTTCTTAATAGCAGTCTATTTAATGACTCTGACCCGGAAAACACCGGAAATGGCGTTCAGGCTGTCCACCATCTGAGCGGTCGCCTTCTGATCCAGGTCGATTAGAGTGTAGGCCACCTCGTCCCGGGATTTATTGACGACCTCGGCGATATTGATGCCGGCGTCCGCGGCGCAGGTAGTGATCGCGGTCAGCATACCGGCCACATTCCTGTGCAGAACCGCAACCCGAGAAGCTGTCCTGCAGGGACCAACCTCACAACGGGGATAATTGACACTGTTGACAATACTGCCGTTCTCCAGATAATCCTCAATTTCCTTTACTGCCATCACCGCGCAGTTATCCTCGCTCTCCTCTGTGGAAGCTCCAAGATGAGGAATCACAATACAGCCTGGCTTACCGCTGGTTACGGGAGTTGGGAAATCAGACACATATCTGCGAATCCTTCCCTCCGCCAGGGCATCCACCACCGCCTGCTCATCACAGAGCACATCCCGCGCGAAGTTTAAAATCACTGCGTTGGGCTTCATCAGGGCAATGGCATCCTTACCGATCATCCCCTTTGTGGAATCCATGGCCGGCACGTGAATAGTAATAAAATCACAGCTGGAATATATCTCGTTCACATCTGTCACATGCTTTACACTGTGGCTTAGTTTCCATGCGGCATCCACTGACAAAAACGGATCATAGCCCATGACCTTCATACCCAGCTGCTCCGCCACATTAGCCACCATGGCTCCGATGGCACCCAGACCGATAACACCCAGAGTCTTTCCCATAATCTCAGTACCAGCGAAAGCCTTCTTGGCCTTCTCTGTGGCTTTGGCAATCTCCGGATTCTGATGATTTTCCTTCACCCACTCGATGCCACCAACGATATCCCTGCTGGCCAGCAGCATGGCAGCAATAATCATTTCTTTTACCCCATTGGCATTGGCACCCGGAGTATTGAACACCACAATTCCCTTCTGTGCACACTTATCCAATGGAATATTATTGTAGCCGGCGCCCGCTCTGGCTACAGCCAGCAGACGATCCGACAACTCCATGTCATGCATCACAGCACTCCGGACCAGAATACCGTCAGCCTCAGCCGCGTTGTCCGTCAGAGAGTAATTTTCGGATAAATGATTTAATCCAACCTTTGAAATTGGGTTCAGGCAATGAATCTGATACATTTTATTTCTGATTCTCCTTTTCAAATTCTCTCATGAACTCTACCAGTGCCTCTAAACCGGCAAAAGGCATGGCATTATAGATGCTGGCACGCATTCCGCCGACAGTCCGATGGCCCTTCAGGTTCACAAAACCAGCCGCAGTGGCTTCCTTCACAAATCTGGCATCCAAATCCGCATCCCCCGTCACAAAGGGCACATTCATGATGGAACGGTCCTCCCTGCGGACAGTGCCATGGAACAGATCTGACTGATCCAGAAAATCATACAGAACCTTCGCCTTGGCTTCATTGCGCTCCTTCATGACCTCCAGTCCTCCCTGAGCCTTCAGCCATTTGAATACCTTCCCGCAAATATAAATGCCGTAACACGGAGGTGTGTTATAAAGAGATCCATTGTCCGCCTGAGTCTTGTATTTCAGCATGGTAGGGGTCCCCGGCAGCACATCATCCGTAACCAGATCCTCTCTGATGATCACGATTACCACGCCTGCGGGACCAATATTTTTCTGTGCACCGCCATAAATCAGAGCATATTTGGATACATCCACAGGCTCCGACAAGAAACAGCTGGAAACATCCGCTACCAGCGGCTTTCCCTTGGTGTTTGGCAGTTTTTTATATTTAGTGCCGTAAATGGTGTTATTTTCACAGATATATACATAATCCGCGTCTTCTGAAATCGGCAGATCCGAGCAGTCCGGAATATAGGAAAAGGTCTGATCCTCGCTGGAAGCGATCTTATTGACCTTTCCATAAAGCTGAGCCTCCTGGTAAGCCTTTTTCGCCCACTGGCCAGTGACAATATAATCCGCCACCCGATTCTTCATCAGGTTCATGGGAATGGCCGCGAACTGCTGACTGGCACCGCCCTGCAGAAACAACACCTTATAATTGTCGGGGATTCCCATCAGTTCTCTTAAATCCGCTTCCGCATCCTTAATAATCTTATCAAAGGCCTTTGAACGGTGGCTCATCTCCATGACCGACATCCCTGTGCCCTGATAATCCAGCATCTCTGAAGCCGCCTCCTGAAGCACCTCCTCGGGAAGCACCGCCGGGCCGGCCGAAAAATTATATACTCTGGACATAATCAACTCTCCTCCTGTCTCCCCCGGAACGCTTTTGATCTGTTCCGGCAATTTAACGATTTAATTCGCTAAAATCTTCAAATCTATATCTTACGCTCTCTGCCTGACAAAGTCAATCGCAAACCTGCACGTGAAAAAGGTCCGGCTTTGACAATTTATTGTCAAAAATACCAGTAAACTTGTTGAAAACAACCTGAAACTCATGATAGGTAACGAACGTTCATATGCCATTTCCTATAATCAATCAGTAAACGATCACCGTCATTCCGCTGGACACCAGCGAGTAAAGCTCTTTCGCCTTGGCTGATGGCAGATTGACACAGCCGTGAGATCCATTCGTCAGATAAATCTCTCCGCCGAAGGAAGATCTCCAATAGGCGTCGTGAAAACCGCAGCCATTATAAAAATGCATCCAGTAATAGACAAAGGTTTCATAATCCTCGCCCTTCAATGTACGGTTTTTCTGCTTATATTCTATGTAGTAAACTCCCGTCGGCGTGTCTCTTCCCTTTGCTGCATCTCCCGTGACGCAGTCGCTCTCCCAGATCAGCTCTCCGTCTTCATACATATAGCAGTGCTGCCCGGAAATATCCACCTCAATATAGGTGGTGGAAATCGCCCGTCCGTAATCATTGTCAATGGCGCTGGATGGATAATAGGTGTATTCCAGAGTTACTGTCTCATCACAATCCGGGCTGCTCAGCAGTTCCGTCAGCTGCTCAGCACAGGCCTCAGCGTTGGACAGAACCCTTCCATAATTTCCCTGATTGACCTCCACCACTTCGCCGTCATGGTCAGTAAAAAGCCAGCTGTGATTTCGGGTGCTGGTTTCAGAAGCAATTTCCGCAAAATAATCCTCAATTTTTTCAGTGTCACAATAAATGCTTCCGGTCTCATCCAAAAGAGGAATACCATTCTCGTCCTTCGCCAGAAAATCCTGAAGCTCCAGATCTGTCAGGGAATAATCCCCCTCATCGGCACTGATCACAATCTGATGATTCTCCGTATAAACCTCAATCTGCTGATATGTGTTCAGCAAAAGGCGGTCAGAGAAATTATAGGATTCACTGCTGTAACAGCCCGCCTCCACCAAATCCAGCGAGGTCTGCGCCGTCTCCGCAGCCTCCAGAATTTTTTCACAGGCAAGTTCAAAATCCAGCGTCTCTTTACCGCTTACAGTCAGCACATACCCTGTGTCTGTATATTCCAGAGAAACCTTGCTCTCATAGTTCTCCTCAAGCTCCTCAAAAGGGGAAACCGTAGCAAGATATGCGGTCAAGCCTTGCACATCCACTGTGATCTTCGGTCTGATCTCATATTCATTTTCCGTCCTTGAAAAAACCTGCTCAATCGCGGTTTGCCCCCGGATCTCTTCAATCGCCTCCGTGTAATCAATATCTGTCACGAAATCATAATAGTCCAGCACATACTCTGTTCCATTCTCGTCCACAACCGTGATCACCGTGTCATATTCCTGCCGGCACAGCAGAAGATTCACATCCTCCGCTGAAAGACCCGTACAGTATATCCCATTGATCCACGTTCCGTAAGGAAAAGTATTCGCGTAATGTCGAAGCAGAAGATAATATCCCAGTCCTCCCAGCAACAGCAGGGAGACTGCGAACGCAGCTCCCCGCAGCAGGAATTTCATTAATTTTTGTATCATTCGTTAATGTCTCATCAGATTTGTGAATTCCCGGATTTATTTATTTACTGTCCCTTCGCCTTCAGATCATCCCCGTCAAAAGCCTCGCTGATGGGTGCCCACGCGGGCACCATGGGCAGCACCTTGTCATCCTCCGGGATGATGCAGTCCAGCAC
>JAJQID010000016.1 GCA_021199405.1 Lachnospiraceae bacterium | reverse complement strand
AGTCCAGCGACCCCATGCAGATACGCACCAACGACCCGAAGCTCATTCGGAGGTTGAAAGGATTGAGCGAGGAATACCCGGAGTTGTGTAAGCTCACTGAGGAAGATGAAATTTGCGGTTCTTATTTCGAGGTAGATAAGCGCCGGATTAGTATCCAGGTGACAAGACCCTACTCCGAGGAACGCCGACATAAACAGAGCGAGTGGGCAAAAGAGAACGGATTAAAAGGAAATCAACATTGATGATAACAATCAATAGTTGCAAACCTGAAAGGAGTATGCTACTATAATGCTATACTTTTGCAAGGGAGGTGCCTCATTGATTTTTTCAGAAGAAATTAAAAAAATACGAAAAAAAGCATTACTTAGCCAAGAGGATTTTGCGAAGGAATTGGGAGTCTCATATTCTACAGTTAATAGGTGGGAAACTGGAAAGACGCTGCCTAATTATAAAACGATGAAGAGAATTGACACTTTTTGCAAAAATAATGGTATTGACTTTGCCATTACTGATGAGTAGTGACCGGCAAATCTTTTATGAGAGAATCATATGGTTAGCCGATTGATATTGCATGGAGGAATATTATGGAGCAAGCAAAAGAAGGATATTTAATTGATTTTATATCCGGACAGGAACTTAAGGCAACGCCTGAAGAAGTACAAGCGGTTCAGCCTTTCGCAAAGAAACTATGTGAAGATTATGGGTATCCGAAAGCATGTATACAGACAAGACCGCAGTGGCATGTAAAAGTTAGACCATCTGATGTTAAAAAAGAATATCCCGTTGATATAGCAGTCTTTTCAAATGAGACGCATTCAGATGATGATTTATTCCTGATTGTTGAGTGCAAGAAAAAAAGCCGAAGGGATGGACGCACGCAGTTAGAAGATTATATGCGCCTTTCAAAAGCAGTACTGGGGGTATGGTACAACGGAGATGAAACATTATATTTAAGAAAATTTGAAGAAAATGGAATGGTCAAGTGCGTTGAAATTCCAAACATGCCATTATACGGACAGAGGATTGAAGACATAGGTCTTTTCAAAAGAAAAGATTTGAAGAAAACGCATAATCTTAAATCCGTATTCAACAGCATGAGAAATTATCTGGCTGCGAATAACACAGGGATTACGCTTGATACTGAGTTTGTTTCACAAATTATTAACCTGATTTTCTGTAAAATATATGATGAACGATTTACCAGGCCAGATGATATGGTCAGCTTTAGAGCTGGCATAAATGAAAATGTTGATGATGTCGCAAAAAGGATCATTGGCATTTTCTCGCATGTAAAGGCGAAATATCCCGATGTATTTACTTCGTCGGACGTTATCACGCTTTCAAATTCGTCCATTGCTTATATAGCTGGAGAATTGCAGCAGTATTGTTTGATTGAAAGCGAACGTGACGTAATTGCGGACGCTTTTGAGACATTTATTTCGCCATCTTTGCGCGGAGGACAAGGACAGTTTTTTACACCGCGTAACGTTGTGAAATTATTGGTGTCGCTTGTGAACCCGACAAGGAAGGATATGCTAATAGATCCTGCCTGCGGTTCCGGAGGATTTTTAATCGAAAGTTTACGGTATGTGTGGAGCCAGATTCAACAAGAAGGCACGGAACTCGGTTGGCCAGAAAGGGAAATATTTGCAGATCAGCAGGAAGTTGCAATTAAAAATTTTCGTGGCATAGATAAAGAAAATTTCTTAAGCAAGACTACCAAGGCATATATGGCTATTCTTGGAGATGGCAGAGGAGGCATATTCTGCGAAAACAGTTTAGAAGCGATGAATAAATGGTCTGTAAAAGCACAGACACAAATTACTGCTGGTAAATTTAACGCTGTATTAACGAATCCACCTTATGGCTCAAAATTAAAAATTGATGATCAGAGCATTCTCTCACAGTATGAATTGGGACATCAATGGAAAATACCGAAAGGCGGCGATACTTACGTAAAAACCAACAAGGTGCTTTCTGACCAGACACCGCAAGTTCTCTTTATTGAGCGTTGTTTGGAATTACTTGCTCCAGGTGGAAGGTTAGGTATCGTTGCACCAGAAAGTATGTTCTGCAATCCAAGCCATAAGTATATTATGAGTTATGTTGAACAACATGCGAGAATTGATGCAGTTATTTCTATGCCTGAAAATTTATTCCAGCCACACACTCATGCGAAAACGTGTGTTGTTCTCATGACAAAATTTAATGATCCAAACCAGAAGGTTCCTGACGACCATAAAATATTTATGGCTGTAGCCAAATGGTGTGGTCATGATTCAAGAGGTTTGGAGGTTCCATATGATGACATTCCTCTAATCCAAGAACGTTATGAGGAATTTAAGAATGGCAGTGATCTGGCTTATGACCATTTAGGATTTACAGTAAACCAAGGGGATATAATCAACAGCATATATTTACCGATTTATTATAATCCTGAAATTCAAGAACAGCTTGAAAGCCTCAGACCGAAATATGATCTGGTTACGGTTGGAGAACTCATTGAAAAAGGTCTGATAACCATAAGCACTGGCGATGAAGTAGGAAAGCTGGCATACGGGACGGGACAAATACCATTTGTAAGAACGTCAGACATTGCTAATTGGGAAATAAAGCTTGATCCAAAGCAAGGGCTGAGTGAGGATATTTATAACAAATTGGCAGAAAAACAAGATGTTAAGCCGTATGACATTTTGATGGTTAAGGATGGTACTTACCTTGTAGGAACATGTGCAATGATTTCTCCGTCCGAGACAAAAATCATTTATCAGAGCCATTTGTACAAGATCAGAAGTACGGATCATGATAAACTCAATCCATACTTATTACTGGCGTTGTTATCATCCCCGATTGTAAAACAACAGGTTCGAGCGAAACAATTCACCCAAGATATTATTGATACATTAGGGCGTAGATTATTGGAATTGGAATTGCCTTTTCCAAAGAGTACAGAGGAGCAACAGCAAATTATAGAAAAGGTTAAGGAAGTGTTTGATAAAAGAAATGAGGCAAAAGAATTAATGAGAAGTGTCCTTATGGATATAACACCAGCGCATCATTTCGATGATGATTCTACATTTATGACTTTGATATAATATCTTTTTAATGGTCAAGTGAAAGGCTCTCAACCGTAACAAGTTGGGAGCTTTTCTTTTGCCCATTTTTTCAAATCACAGAAAGGAGATCATGCTTATGGGACGCAGAAAGACACCAGAGACCAGAGAGGAAATGCAGGCCGAGATTGATTACACCGAGAATAAGATCAGGCAACTGCACAACCAGGAGACGGCACTGACCGCCGCTTATTCCAAGGAGGAACGCCGGGTGCGGACGAGACGGCTCTGCACGGAGGCCGGTATCCTGGAACACTATGTGCCGGAGTTGAAGACGATGGATGAGCGAAACACCAGTGATTTCATCCGTCTGATTGCCTGCTCAGAGGTGGCGAAGAAATTTTTACGAATGAGAGGACTGAGGAACGATGAAGTACCAACCGACCCGGACACGGGAATTAACTAATGAATCCGTTGAGGCGCACTTATACATTCTCTTCGAGAATAGTGCGTCCTTCGGAGACTCCTACCGATACCGCTGCTGCGTTATCTGCGGAGCGCTGGCACCTACGGTGCGGCAAGGGACACTTCGTTTCCCTTACGCCGGAGAGACCGGCTATCCCTTTTCCAACCCACCGCCGCCAAATCTCTATGAGATATTCGCTGCTGTTGCGGTGCTGCTCTACTTCTTGCAGAAAGCGAGGTGGTGACGATGGCGATTTATCATTGTGCCATGCAGGTGATCGGACGAAGCAGCAACCGGAGGACGAACAGCGCTGTCGCGGCTGCCGCCTATCGAAGCGGCTCCCAGATTTATGATGAGTGGCGTGGGAAAATGGAGGATTACAGGAGAAAGACGGAGGTTGTCTATTCGGAGATCATGTTACCGGACAATGCACCGGAGGCATTCAAAGATCGCGCTACCCTCTGGAATTCTGTCGAGTTGTTCGAGACCAGAAAGAACGCCCAGCTTGCTAGGGAGATTGAGGTGTCGCTTCCTGTCGAGCTGGATTTAGATGAACACATTAAAATCATCCACGACTACTGCGAGCCGTTCCGCGCCGCAGGTATGTGCGTGGATTTTAATATTCATCAGAAACCGAACAACCCACATTGTCATATCATGCTCACGCTCCGGCCTCTGGACGAACATGGACAGTGGATGCCGAAAGGGAAACTTGTCTATGACCTTGACGAGAACGACGAGCGTATCCGTCTCCCCAGTGGGAAATGGAAATCACACAAGGAGCCGACTGTTGACTGGAGTGAACAGGGCAAGGCCGAGGAATGGAGAGCTGCATGGGCTGTTGTTGTGAACCGCCATCTTGAAATGAATGGCTTTACAGAACGCATTGACCACCGCAGCAACGCCGACCGCGGCATTGAAGAAATCCCAACGATTCACATGGGGCCTGCCGCCTGTGCGATGGAGAAGAAAGGAATCCCGACAGAGCGCGGCGACATCAACCGTCAAATTAAAGCAGCCAACAAGCTTATCAAAGAAATCCGGACAAGGATCAACGACCTGAAAGACTGGCTGTCCGCTCTCACCACAGCCATGAAAGAAGTCATTGAGGAAGCGAAGTCTCCGAGCCTGGCTGACCTGATGGTGCAGTATATGGAGCTGGAGAGCCAACGTGTGCAGAAGTATTCCGGCAGATTTCGTTTGAATCACAGCTTTTCCGTTTTTGAAGATGTGAAGAAGTCCATCGACGATTTGAACGCTGATGGTATTTACACACTGGACGATCTGGAGAAAGCGATTGCCAAAGTGAAGGACAAGTCTCATTCCACTCAGCAGAGTGTCCACAGCAAGGAACGCCGAATGAAGGAACTGGAGAAGATGATCAGCCAGGGCAAACAGTATCAGACGAACCTTCCTGTTCGGAAACAGTACAACGCGATCAAGCGTCAGAAAAAGAAAGACGCTTTCGAGGAAGAACACCGCGCCGAGATGGTTCTCTGGAACACGGCAAACCGCTTTCTCCATGCTAATCATATTGCGCCGGAAACTCTGCCGGTCAAGCTGAAAGAATGGAAAGATGAATTGCTTGAGCTGACCATCGCGCACAATGAACAGTATGAGGAATTGAAAGAGATCAGGGAGGAAGTCGATAAGCTGAATGCCGTCCATCGTCAGGTGGAGAAAGTATTGACACCTGAACAGGACAGAAAGAAAACAAAATCCATCGAGCGATAACAGAATACGAATGAAGGGGCAAGTGCAGGAAGCAAAGTGCGGCTTGCATTTCTCCTAAAGAAATCAGAATTCCATCTATTCAACGAAATCTGGATGATGTATAATGGGCGTGTTGAACAGACAAATCAGAATGAGGAGGCAGATAGTATGAAACGCTACCTAACTTATCATAACAAACTGTTTTA
>JAJQID010000019.1 GCA_021199405.1 Lachnospiraceae bacterium | reverse complement strand
CCCGTACCTCTGCGCGGCTCCACCCCGCGTCCCCGCCGCCCCGGGGCCGCGCGGGTCTCTGGTGACTGTCACATCCTCCCCCAGAAACTGCAGCGCCTTCTCCACGCTTTTCACATTGCCCGCGTCATAATCGATAATTCCTGTCATTCCCGTCTCCCGCTCCTCATTCTTTCATTTATCCCTGCTCTACCTTCTCCAGCGTAAACCAGAAGCGAACGCCGCCCTCCACATTGTCCACGCCGTACTGCTGCCCCATGCCTTCCACAATGGCCTTCACAATGGACAGCCCCACGCCGCTGCCGCCGTAGGTTCTGGTGCGGGCCTTGTCCACCTTGTAAAATTTCTCCCACACCCGGGGCAGGCTTTCCTCCGGAATATGGCTGCCTGTGTTATAAACGGAAATCAGAACCTGCTTTCCCACATCCTCCACGGTGACCTCAATCCTCTTTTCTTCGCCGCAGACATAATGGGCCGCATTGCTGACATAATTCATCAGCACCTCCTCCACCTTGAACTCATCGCCCCAGGCGTACAGGCTGTCCGGAACTGAAAGCGAAAGCTCCGCCCCGGAGTCTGAAATCAGAATCTCCGCGCTGGCAAGATAATTTCTGGTCAGCTCCGCCGCATCAAAGCGCCCCATGGTAAAGCTGTCCCGACCTTCCTCCAGCTCATTTAAGCTCATCAGGCTTTTGACCATCCGGCTCATACGATTGCTTTCGTCCAGAATCACGTCCAGATACTCGTTCAAAGTCTCCGGATCGTCGGCAATGCCGTCCTTTAACCCCTCCGCATAGCCCTGAATCAGCGCAATGGGCGTCTTCAGCTCATGGGAGACATTGGAAAGCAGCTCCTGGCGCTGTTTCTCAAGAGCGGTCTTCTGCTCCAGATCCCTCTTCAGCTCATTATTGGCGGTCTTCAGCTGGGAAATCGTCTCCTCCAGAGATTCGGAGAGGGCGTTCATATTCTGCCCCAGCACCCCGATCTCATTTTTTTCCTTCCCGGTATATTTGGCGTCAAAATCCAGATGAGTGATGCGCTCCGAAATATTGGCCAGCTCCAGAATGGGCCGGCTGATCCTGCTGGAGGTCAGCCATCCTATCACCGCCGCCAGAATCCCCGCGGAAATACCGATAACAGCCAGAAGCCGGTTGGAAAGTGCCGCACTTTCCGAAATACTCTCTCTGGAAATAGCAAAAAGATACATATATCCGTCGTCCGACCAGCCCCAGATTTCCAGCTGTCGGCTGGATTCTCTTCCCCCAAGAGTATCAATGATAAAATAATTATCCCCCTGCTTTAAAATTTCCGTACCGGAGATCTCAATCCCCGCGTTTCCCATGATCCGATAGGACAGAACATACCGGTACAGCTTGTTTTTGACTGTCTCCAGATCCATGGCGGAATACACCAGCGGATTGTAGGTGGCGTCCACGATCAGAGCGGTCAGATTGTACTGCTGGCACATCTGCTCCAGCGAGTCCAGAAACTCCTGCTTTAAGGCAATTTCCTCCTCACTGCTGGTGTCCGTCACGGGAGAAAGCACACCGTTACTCGCGCCGTCAATCACAAGGCTGCGGACCTCCAGCAGATTTTCCACCTTATTGGACACATAAACCCTCTCCAGCAAAAAAAGATTGGCCAGCACACACACCAGAATAGTCCCTGCCAGCAATATGAAATTGGTCAATGTAAACTGTGTTCTTATGGACCCTCGTTTCATGTCTCAGCACTCAAATTTGTATCCCATCCCCCAGATGGTCTTAATGTATTCTCCCTTGTTTTTCAGCTTGCTGCGTACCTTTTTCACATGGGTATCCACCGTTCTGGCATCCCCGAAATAATCAAAATTCCAGACGTTATTCAGTATTTTTTCACGGGAAAGGGCAATGCCCTGATTTTCCATGAAATAAGATAAAAGCTCAAATTCCTTGTAGCTTAATTCCACCGGCTCGCCGTCGTTTGTCACCGTGTGAGCGCCCTTATCGACGACAATACCGCCGGCCTCCAGAATCTCCTTTTTGTCCAGGACGCCGGCCCGTCTTAAGAGCGCTTCCACTCTGGCCACCAGCACTCTGGGGCTGAAGGGCTTGGAAATAAATTCATCGGCGCCGGTCTCGAAGCTTTTCAGCTCATCCCGCTCCTCCCCCTTTGCCGTCAGCATCAGGATGGGGACCTGGGAATAGGAGCGGATTTCCTTTACCACCTGATAGCCGTCCATCTTCGGCATCATCACATCCAGAATCACCAGAGCGATATCGCCCTCCGCAAAAAAGGTATCCACGGCCTCCTGCCCGTCGGCAGCCTCCACAACCCGGTAGCCGCTTTTTACCAGGAAATCCCTGACGAGCTTACGCATTCTTATCTCATCGTCAACGACCAAAATTTTTAACTGTTCCACGGTTCCCTTCCTTTCCTTCGATCACCACTGAATGTGATCCTTCACATCCTCGTCCTCATACTCAAAAATGCACCGTTCATAGGCGTTGATCAGGTTGGTCTCCCCGACTTTATCATATCTGGCGTACTGGCCTCCGTAGCTCTGATGTACATGCCCGTAAATAAAAAATCTGGGCTTAAATTTCGCGATCAGCCAGTTAAAAATCTTAAATCCTCTGTGGGGCAGATCCTCCGCATCGTGAAGCCCTCTGGCCGGGGAATGAGTCAGCAGAATGTCAAAACCTCCATATCGGCATATTTTGGGCAGAAGCTTCAGCACCCTTCTGGTCATCTGGTCGTCCGTGTACTGATATTTCTTTTTATTGTAGCACATGGAGCCGCCAAGTCCGAGGATTCTTACTCCATTATACATGATAATATCATCGTCCACGCAGATACAGCCTCCCGGCTCCTTCACATCATAGCGGATGTCATGGTTGCCATGAACATAAAACACCGGGAGATTGGTCATGGTCACCAGAAATTCCAGATAATCGCTGGACAGATCTCCCGCTGATAAGATCACATCCACGCCCTCAAGGCAGCCCTCCTTATAATAATCCCACAGTAATTTGGATTCCTCATCCGCTATCGCCAGTATCCTCATGCCTCAGTGTTCCGGGCAGCCGCAAAATCCCCCTCTGATCAGCGTTTTTGCTGTCGCTGACCAGGACCTTCCGACTTCCTTACTCTTCCTCCACAGTTTCTACGCCCTGCTGCTGTACCACAGGCTTTGCTTTCTCCTCAAGATCGGACATTTTGGGAATGGAGCCGATCACATTCTCCGCCAGCCAGTCCATGGTGACGATCCGTTCCGGCGCCATAATCTCGTCCTCATCCCCCTGTATGATGCCCGTCTGGGAGTAAATGATACCGGCAAAGGGATTGAAATCCCCCTTGCTGATCACGCTTTTTAAGAGCTTCACCAGTCTGGTGGTGCCAATGGGCAGATTCTGAGAGGTGATCACGTCCACCAGTCCCGTGGACATGCCCCACCAGTAATTCACGGATTTACCGCTTTCCACATCCTTTTTCCAGGAGCCGTCCATAAAATTCCTGATAGCCTGCTCGTAAAATTTTCCCCAGTTCCACACCGGCATGGCCAGATTATTCTTGACATCGTCCTCTCTCCGGTACAGTCCGAAATGCCGGGCTCCCTCATCCTTGTCCGGAATGATAATATCCCGACCGGACACGAAGGAAACGTCGTTGTCTGAGAAGGTTCTGCGGATATCCGCCCGCATCCGGCTGGTCCACTCCAGATAGACCTTCACCCGGGGATTGATCATCTTGGCCCCCAGCGCGAAGGCGTTCACGCAGGCTACGGTTCCGTAGATCGGATAATCCGCCACATAGCCCAGACGGTCATTTTCCGTCAGACCGCCGGCAATGGCGCCGATCAGGAATTTGGCCTCATACATTCTGGCGGAGTAGGTTCGGATCACTCCCTTGTCCGGCCACAGGGAGCAGTTCAGGATTCGTACCTGGGGATGCTCCAGCGCCACCTTCACACTGGCATTGTAGAGCACCGGGGAGGTAGTGAAAATCAGTGTGTTGCCCTCTTTGACGGCCTCCTCGATGGCCGCCTCCGGGCTCTCATACTCCGAGGCGATGAACACCTCAAACTCCGCCTCCTGATAAAAGACCTGCTCCACATGCATCCTGCCCAGATCATGGGCATAAGTAAAGCCGGACTTCTTGGGACTGACCTCATGGACAAAAGCAACCCGATTGACAGGATTTGCGTTCATGCCGGTCAGCGGCTGTATCATCTTCTGCAGCAGAGGCACCTTGGGTTTGGGTTCCTCCTCCGGTTCCATACTGATCTGCGGAACCTCCTCACTCAGCGCGTCAAAGACCTTCTTGCTGTTGGAAATCTTTTTCTCCAGGTCGACGCCGTTCATCTCCTTGACTTCCTGATAGCCGTACAGTTCGATAAAATCTACCAGAGCGTCGCACATTTCCTCCCAGGTGGCGCAGCTCTCCATTTTCTTGTACGCCTTTTCAAATACCTCGTAAATATAGTGAAATTCTGTCCTCTCGTCGTCCGTCCAGATCTCGTCCGGCTCCTTGCCCACCAGTGACTGAAGCTTTTCAAAGTTTCCTTCCTCGCCGAACCAGAGAAAATTGATCCGGGAAGCCTTGTAGAAATCCAGAAATTCGTAGTAAATCTTATTTTCCTTTTCCTCGGTGCGTTTGGGAATAATCCGGGTCACATTGCCGGTCACGGATACGGCGTCAAAATATTTCAGAACGCTGACCCGCTTATTGCCCTCCATCACGTAAAACCGGTTCATGTATTCATAGGCCGTAATAGGGTCTCTGATGCCCTCCTCCAGATGAGAATTGCAGAGAGACTGCCACTTGGCGCTCATCTCCGTCTTCTCCGGCAATATGGGCATAAAATTACCCGCGAAGGCCTGACTGCGGCCTGCGGTCACGGTTCCCACCACCTGATCCAGAGGAATCTGAACCAGACCCAGAGGAGCCTCCGAGGTATCTTCTTTATCTTTTAATATATCATCCAGAACAGTCAGATAGGGGTACTCGCCCTTCAGCTGTTTCGCAGTAACGTACATTTTGCCGCTTTTGAGCGCTTTATCATATTCTTCTGCCATAGATTGCACCTCCTGTGTGTTTCATGAAAAAGCACGCCATGATTCGTGCAATAGTAAACAACATAATGTCGTTTACTATATATTCAGATGTAGTATACCATAACTTTCCGGAAAGCGGAACGCAGATTTGTGAAACATTTATGAAAAAAGCGGACCTTCGTCCGCTTTTTTCAGTCCGCTTTTATTCTTAACGCCCGGGTGGCATTTAAAACCGCCAGCACCATAACCCCCACATCCGCAAAAATTGCAAGCCACATGCCCGCCATTCCAAGAGCGCTCAGCACCAGACAGACCGCCTTCACTGCAAGGGCAAAGACAATATTCTGCCGGACAATCCGCAGGGTCCTCACGGAAATCTTCATGGCGAGGGCGATCTTGGCCGGGTCGTCGTCCATCAGCACAATGTCCGCCGCCTCAATGGCCGCATCGCTTCCCAGCGCGCCCATGGCGATACCCACGTCCGCCCGGGACAGCACCGGAGCGTCGTTGATGCCGTCGCCCACAAAGGCCAGCCTTTCCTTCTCTTCCTTCTGTGCCAGAAGCCTTTCCACCTCCGCCACCTTATCCGCCGGCAGAAGCTCGCTTTTCACCTCATCCACCCCCAGCTCGTCCGCCACCCTCCGGGCGGCGCTCTTTGAGTCGCCGGTCAGCATAACCGTCTGCTTCACGCCGTTATTCTTCAGGGACTGAAGAGCCTTCTGCGCCGTGGGCTTGACCACATCGGAAATCACAATACAGCCCGCATAATCAGAATCCACAGCCACATAGACCACCGTGCCCTCCTGAGATGACGGCGTGTATGTAATCTGCTCCGCCTCCATCAGCCTGGCGTTTCCTGCCAGCACAGCTCTGCCGTCCACAACCGCCCTGACGCCATGGCCCGCCAGCTCCTGAATGTCCTTCACCCGGTTTGTATCAATCCTCTCGCCGTAGGCCCTCTGCAGGCTTAAGCTGATGGGATGGCCGGAAGCGCTCTCCGCATAAGCTGCGGCCTTTAAAAGCTCCGCCCTGTCAAAGCCTTCCGCAGGGGTAATGTCCGTCACCTCAAACACCCCCTTTGTCAGGGTGCCTGTCTTATCAAAGACCACATATTTTGTATCCGCAAGAGCCTCCAGATAGTTGGAGCCCTTCACCAGAATCCCTTTAGAAGAAGCGCAGCCAATGCCTCCAAAAAAGCTTAAGGGAATGGAAATCACCAGCGCACAGGGGCAGCTGATGACCAGGAAGGTCAGCGCCCGGGTAATCCAGTCTGCCCAGACCGGCCAGAGCTGCGCACCGCTCACAGATCCTGTCAGCAGCAAAAAGATCGGAGGAAGCACGGCCAGCGCCAGCGCCCCATAGCACACCGCCGGAGTGTAATATCTGGCGAAGCGGGTGATAAAATTCTCCGCCCGGGCTTTTTTCATGCTGGAATTTTCCACCAGATCCAGAATTTTGGAGACAGTGGATTCCCCGAATTCCTTACTGGTCCGCACATGAATGACGCCGGTCATGTTGATGCAGCCGCTGATGACCTGATCGCCTGCCGCCGCCTCTCTGGGCACACTCTCTCCGGTCAGGGCGCTGGTGTCCAGGCTGGTCCTGCCCTCAATCACGGTGCCGTCGATGGGTATCTTTTCCCCGGGATTGACCACAATCACGGAGCCGATCTCCACCTCATCCGGATCTACCTTTTCCGTATGCCCATCCGTCCAGAGATTGGCATAGTCCGGACGGATATCCATGAGAGCTGCGATGTTCTGTCGGCTTTTCCCCACGGCCACACTCTGGAAGAGCTCTCCGATCTGATAAAAAAGCATGACCGCAGCTCCTTCCGTGTACTCCCCCAGAAGGAATGCGCCCACCGTGGCCACCGCCATCAGAAAGTTCTCGTCAAATACCTGGTGATTTAAAATACCCTTCCAGGCCTTGCGCAGGATATCATAGCCGATGATCAGATAGGGAATCAGGTACAGTACACCCTGAAGCAGAGCCGGCAGCGCCACGAGCCTGCAAAGGATGGTGATAATGACCAGCGCCGCGAAGGAGGCGATGATTCTGTATAATGTGTTTTTCTGCTTTTTGTTCATAGGTTGCCTCTTACAGGAAGATCTCGCAGTCGTCCTCCACCTTTTTGCAGTTGGCGCGAGCCTGCTTCATCACCGCGTCCACGTCCGCCCCGTCCTCAAACTCCACCTTTAATTTTAAGGTCATAAAGCTCAGGGAAGCGTCCTTCACGCCGGCGGTTTCTTTTACGGCTGTCTCCATTTTCGCGGCGCAGTTGGCGCAGTCAACATCTACCTTGTAGGTCTTTTTCATCTGATTGATCTCCTTTTTAATTACTCCTCCACATGCTCCATACCCATACTCATAATGGTGCGCACATGGTCGTCGTCCAGCGAATAAAAAATAATCTTTCCCTCCCGGCGGAATTTCACCAGCTTGGCGTCCTTCAGGATCTTCAGCTGATGGCTCACCGCCGGCTGGCTCAAATTCAGCAGCTGGGCGATATCCCCCACACACAGCTCGCTGACAAACAGCGCATACAGGATACGAATGCGGGTGGTATCCCCAAAGACCTTGAACAGCTCCGCCAGATCATACAGATACTCCTCCGCCGGCTGATCCTCCAGCACCTTCCTGACCACGTCCTCGTGGGCCGCCAGAAAATCGCTCTCGTTTTTCTTTTCCTGCTCTGACATAAAGCGGCTTCTCCTTTCCCGAAGAGCTTTGATGACAGATTCTCTGCCCTCTTCGATGTTCATTTTTACATTTTCTCATATTCTTATTTGTTTATATGAACATAATATTCCTTATTACATCTATTGTCAATATCATTTTTTACTTTTATAAAAATTCCATCAGCTTCCTCTTCAGATTTTACAAGAATTCTATTTTGTTTACCGGAGATTTATGTTAGAATACCAAGGAACTTAAAAACGAAAGGATATATGACATCGTATGAACAGAAAAATCTTTTTCTTCGACATCGACGGCACCATCGTGGGCGACTCCAGAAAGCTGCGCCAGGCCAATCTGGACGCCATCCTGCGCCTGAAGGAGCAGGGACATCTGATTTTCATCTGCACCGGCCGCGCTCCCGTCAGTATCGACAAATATCTCTGGGAAAGCGGCTTCACCGGCGTCATCGCCTCCGCCGGCAGCTTTATTTACGTTGGGAAGGAAAAGATTTACGAAAACTGCATTGATAAAGAGCTGCTGAAGCAGACCCTGCAGCTGTTTGAGGAGAATGACGTCTATCCGACCCTGGAGACGGAAAACGCCGTCTACCAGCACACCAAATCTGCGGCCATGTTCCTGCAGATGGAACTCTCCAATCTGAAAAATAATCTGGAAATGCTGCGCCGCTTTGAGGATCTGCGCAAAACCTTTGTCACCGTCCCCTTAGACCAGTTCGACATAGACACAGTTCCCGTTCCCAAACTGTCCTATATGGCTCAGGATACCGGGAAATTTGAAAACTGCCTGCCCTTTCTGGAGGAACACTACCATATCGTGACCTTTGACCGCTTCCGGAGCAAATTTGCCCACGGCGAGCTGATTCAGAAAAGCTGCACCAAAGGCCACGCAGTGAAATTTCTCTGTGATTACTATGGCATTCCCCTGGCAGACAGCTACGGCTTCGGGGACAGCATGAATGATTATGAAATGCTTGAGGTCTGCGGCCACAGCTACGCCTGCTCCGAGTCCCCGGACTCTCTGAAGGCGGTGGCAGACGGAGAATTTCTGCCGCCGGATTCCGACGGCATGGCAAAGCTGCTGAACCAGCTGCCCCTGTAACCATTATCTGCTGAATATTTCCATCAGATAATCTGCATCTTATATTCAGCAAGACTTTACAATTCCAGCTTTTTCATGTTTTCCCGCATCCGGTTCTGACGTTCATCCAGCATCAGGACATCACTGTGGCGTTTGTAGGGTTCGCAGCCATACACGGCAATATAGCGGGAGCTGTACTGGTTGACCGTCAGCTCCGTCACCAGAATCAGCATCTCATTTCCCTGCCCGAAGGCGCTCTCCACAAAGGAAAACAGATGAACAGTCTGGCTGTCCAGTCTGCTGACATTCTCCTGGAGTTTACACACCTCCGCATCAAATTTCTCTTTGACCGCAGCAAAGGCGTCCCCGGGATTTCCGGCAGTAAGCGACAGCCTCTGTGCCTGACCAAGAAAGCCGATGACCCGGCGATGCTTTGTTTTTTCCGTTTGAGAAAGCGTATTGGCTGCCTCCAGATTGTGCAGAAGCTTCTCTCTCGCTTCCGTCAGCTGCTCCAGCCTCTGAGACATCTCCGGCGTTTGCTTCAAAGAACGCAGAAGAGGCATCAGCTCCTGTAAATAATCGCCGGTCAGCACTGCCTCCCGCATCTTGGTCTGCACCTGCTCAAGCAGCATGCCGAGCAGACTCAGCCTCTCGTCAAAACCGGCATTTTGCGCCTTTTGCAGAGCCTCCTCTGAAATATTTCCCTCCAGAATGTCTCTGATCTGATAATCATTTTTATATTTCTGATACAGATCATAATAAGCGCAGAATTCCCTGACGATCTTATCATTTCTGAGATACTGTCCGGCCAGGGACTCATCTATCTTCAGGTTATTTTCCTCATAGAGAATAACGATCTGACTGAAATCCTCCCAGCCCCGGGCCGTCACGTAGCTTCGCCCCTTCCCGGTAGTCTCCATATGATAAAAATATTCCTTTTTTAATTCCAGGAAGCTGATGATGGCATTATGAATTCCCCTCTCCAGGGCATATTCCTTCCACACCGCAAAATCCGGCTCCACCTCCATCACCTTCAGCCGGTCCATGGTCACAACGTCAAACTCCCGCACGGATTTGTTGTACAGAGGAGGATTTCCGGCGGTCACGATCACCCATCCCTCCGGCACCTGGTGACGCCCGAACACCTTGTACTGCAAGAACTGCAGCATGGCGGGAGCAAGAGTCTCGGAAACGCAGTTGATCTCATCCAGGAATAAAATTCCCTCCCTGATGCCGCTCTCCTCCATGGCGTCATAGACCGATGCGATGATCTCACTCATGGTGTATTCCGACACATCATAGGAAACCCCGCCGTAATTTTTCTGCCGAATCAAGGGCAGCCCCAGAGCGGACTGACGGGTATGATGGGTCATGGAATAGCTGACCAGCGCCAGATGGAGCTCCTGGGCGATCTGCTCCACAATAGCCGTCTTGCCGATGCCCGGCGCCCCCAGCAAAAAGATAGGCCGCTGCCGTACCAGCGGAATGCGGTAATCGCCGAACTCATCCTTTTTCAGATAAATTTCTATGGTATTTTTGATATCTGTTTTAGCTTCCTTCACATTCATAAGCTTCACTCTCCGACGCCGTCTGCACTATCAATCATACTCAGACTCAATTCTTATTTATCAGGCTATTTCTCTCACTTCCAGCCTCCATTTGCCTGCCCGCTCTCAACTATAAAGCTCGTCCTCCAGCACAACCTTCACCGCCCAGGGCGGCACCGGCTCCCTGTTTTCATCTTCATTTAAAAAGGCAAAAATCACGTCATATCCAGGCATTTTCTCCGGATAAATCCCGTAACCGTCCGTGAAATAAATCAGCCCCGCCAGATTTTCAAATTCGCCCTGCTCATTCAGCGCATCCACATAATCAAACACCGGCCGAAAATCCGTGGAGCCAAAGCCTGCAAGCCGCCCATGCTCCATAAAATCATCAAAATCCTCCTCAGAGGAAATTTTAGTATCTGATCGAACTTCAGCGTCACACTGAATGATATGGATATTGATTTTCCGGAAAAAACTTTCCTTATCCTTCAATATCTGGTATGTCCTGCGAATAAACTGTCTCACGACCTCTCCTCGGCAGGAGGCGGAGGTATCGATGGCGATCGCAAGCTCCCTGACCTTTTTGTGCTCCTTATATTCCAGGGGCTCTACCAACGGCATATTGCCATAAGCAGAAAGTCCATATGTGTAGTATACGTAGTCAAATTCTTCATCGCTGACCCCGATCTCCTCCCCGGAAACCATGAAATTCTGCAGGATTTCCCGGTAATTGTACCGCTCCCTCAGGGCACTGTCCATATTTTTTTCAAAACTTTCACTGCCGCTCTTATTCCGGGAAAAGGATTTCAGATCCGCCCGAATCCGGCGGGCGATCTTTTTAAAATCCTCCTCACTGACAATCATTTCCGGCTGTTTTGCCTCCTCTTTTGGAATCCGCCAGCTCTCATGGTCATCCAGCGAAAAAAGACGGCCGTACTCCCGGCAGCCTTCCTCCGACAAGCCGTTTGCGATAAATTCCCGGTACATCTGATCCGCCGTCAGTGCGGGCACTCTCATGGATATCCGCCGCAGACAATCCCTCTGCTCCGGATCTCTTTTCAATTCCGCTGATGGAAATTTCATTTCAAGAATAATATTTTCCACTGCGATATCACATGCCAGATCCCAGTAACGGCTCTCCAGCTTCTCATACTGAAACCCGTGCAAAAATACCAGATGAAGCAGACAGTGCAGATAAAGTCTGGCAGAAATTCCCGGCTCCTCCAGATACCATTTTAACAGCCAGACAGGATTGATGAATAATCTGTCGCCGTGAAGGGCCGCTCCGCCCGAAGTTTCATCCCATTCCACCTCAACATGGGCAATGGCGCTGTCAAGGAAGCGGAACCGAACCAGAATACTGTCCCGTGCAAGTTTCATAACCTCAGACGCGTATTTTCTGATCTGCTCCGCAGCTGTATGTATGGAATTTTCATGAGCAGCTTCAAGTTGATTCATGTCTTTTCAACCAGATACCTTGATTAAAGCAACAAAAGGGTGCGCCAGTTTTCGTGTGCGCACCCAGGTTCAGTGGACCAGACGGGAGTCGAACCCGTGTCCAAAAGCCTATTCCCTGTCCTTCTACTATCATAGTCTGTTATTGCGGTTTCCCATTTCCCTTGGCTTCAGGGAAACAGACAGCCCCGAAGCTTTGGTAGCTTCATGATACGGCACTGATACGCAAAGCTTAATATCAGCCGTTTCCTGCATAGATGATGCCTGAGTCCCGATGTGCAGGTGCATCAGGTCAGACAGCCGCGTCAAGCGGCAAGTGCTAATTCGTTATTATCAGCGTTTATATTTAATTTGTGATTTGACGCATCACCTGCGGATAGCTTCTCCAGCTGCAAGACCCCTGTCGAAACCTTGACTGGCCCTTATAAAGTTAAGGAAACTGTTTCTATCCCCACAATTAATTATGAAAGATACTGGCAGTTCCCTGTAAACATGCAGTGTCTGGCATATCTGCGGATATTTCTTATATGAGCAAAAGATGCTCATGATCCAGTTCGCCGCTCATTATATCCTATGCCGACTGTAATAAAAAGTTACAGATTCTGTATCTTAAACATGCGCTGTGTTTCTCTGCGCTGATCCTTTCTGGCAATATCCTCCCGCTTATCGTAAAGCTTCTTGCCCCGGGCGAGGCCGATCTCCATCTTGGCCTTTCCGTCCTTAAAGTATACCTGAAGCGGCACCAAAGTGCAACCCTTTTCTGCCACCTTTCCGGCAAGACGATTAATTTCAGACTTGTGCAGCAAAAGCTTCCGCACCCGAAGGGGATCCTTGTTAAAGATATTTCCCTTCTCGTAGGGGCTGATATGCATACCGTAAATCAGAACCTCTCCGTTTTCAATTCGCAGGAAGGCCTCCTTGATGCTGCACTTGCCCATACGAAGACTTTTCACCTCCGTGCCTGCCAGTACAATGCCCGCCTCATATTTTTCATCGATGAAATAATCGAAATATGCTTTTTTATTATTTGCAACGAGCTTTGTCGCCTCTTTATTATTTGCCATGAAATCACCTCATAAATTTACAGCAAACGACATAAATCATTTATTATAGTGCAATTCCAAAATCAATGTTTCTGTTTGGCAAATCCACATTCTCCACTTTTACTGAAACCATCTGTCCCAGCCGGAAGACCCGCCCGGTCACATCTCCCCGCAGCTCGCAGGCATTCTCGTCATAAAGATAATAATCTCCAGGAATTTTGGAAATATGCACCATGCCCTCCACCGTATTTGGCAGCTCCACATACATACCCCAGGCGGTAACGCTGCTGATCACGCCCTGGAAGGTTTCTCCAATGTGATCCGCCATATACTGTGCTTTCTTGAGCTTTACGGTCTCCCGCTCCGCCTCCTCCGCTCTGCGCTCCAGCCTGGAGGACTGCTCCGCCACACCATCCAGAATCGCCTTGTAATGATCAATTCGATCCTCATTCAGCCTGCCGCGCAGCTGCTCTTTGATAATTCGATGAATCTGCAGATCCGGATACCTGCGGATCGGGGAGGTAAAGTGGCAGTAATAATTGCAGGCCAGGCCAAAATGCCCGCTGCTCACAGTGGAATATCTGGCTCGCTTCATACTGCGCAGCGTCAGCCGGGACAGCATGGCTTCCTCCTCCGTACCGGAAATCGAATCCAGCAGCTTCTGAATCTCCTTCGGATGCACCTCTTCCTTAGTACCAACTCTGATATTGAAGCCGAAATTGCGGATAAAGGTGACAAGGTTCTGAATCTTCTCCTGATCCGGATGCTCATGAATCCGGTACACAAAAGGCAACTCCTGCCAGTAAAAATGCTCCGCCACCGTCTCGTTAGCTATCAGCATAAAATCCTCAATCAGTTTTGTGGCGTCATTTCTCTCATAAGGGAGAATTTCCAGTGGTCGGCCGCTCTCATCCAGCTTCAGCTTTGTCTCCGGGAAATCAAAATCAATAGAGCCGCGTTTACGTCTCTTCGCCCGGAAAATTTTTGCCAAATGGTCCATCTTCTCAAACATGGGGACAAGAGAACCATATTGCTCCCTCTCCTCCTCATCCATCAGCAGAATCCGATTGACGCTGGTGTAGGTCATGCGCCGGTCTACGCGGACTACAGACTCCGTCAGCGTATGATCAATCACATTCCCCTTACTGTCGATGGTCATCAGACAGCTCAGCGCCAGCCTGTCCTCCCCCTCATTCAGAGAACAGATCCCATTGGAAAGAGCCTGAGGCAGCATGGGAATGACCCGGTCTGCCAGATACACACTGGTTCCTCTCTTCAGCGCCTCCCTGTCCAGGGCAGAATTCTCCTGCACATAGTTGGTCACATCAGCGATATGCACCCCCAGATAATACAGTCCGTCCTTTACAGTCAGGCTTACAGCATCATCCAGGTCTTTAGCATCTTCACCATCAATGGTCACCATCTGTATATTTCTCAGGTCCATCCTCCCCTGGCAGTCCGCCTCCGATACCGGCTTTGCCACACGTTCCGCCTGACGAAGTACATTTTCCTCAAAAGCCTCCGGCAGAGAATAAGCTCTGACAATGGACAGAATATCCACCCCCGGGTCGCTGCTGTTCCCCAGAATCTCCACAATCCTGCCCTCAGGATTTCTGCCTTCCTTTCCATAATCCGTAATCTCGGCAACTACCTTATATCCATCCGCGGCTCCCAGATCACAGCCCTTCGGAATGAACAGATCCTGTCCCAGCTTCTGCATATCCGGAAGCACAAAACCATATTGACCCACTGCCTGATAGGTACCCACCACAGAGGTAATCCCGTGCTCTATGATTTTCACAATTCTGGCCGTCCTGTGGCGGTTGCCTTGAGAATCAGCAATTCCGACGATCTCCACCTTATCCTGATGAAAGGCGCCATGGGTATCCTCCGGAGAAATAAAATAATCCTCCTTCTCTCCTTCCACCTGCACAAAACCATAGCCCTTCCCTGTGCTCAGGAAGGTGCCGACGATCGCCGTATGATCCATAATCTGGTAGCGGCCACGTTTCGTGACCATAATGCTGCCCTCCGCCAGAAGACTGCTCAACACCTCCTTTAGGTCCGGTCTGTCCTCAGGCTCTACCTGCAGCATGACAGCCAGCTCTTTTTCCTTCATGGGAACATAGAACTCGCTCTTCATTAATTGTAAAACAACTTCTTTTCTTTCTGCAAATGATTTCTTCAATAAACACCTCTGATTATTGGGCGACTGTCCTTCATAAAACACTGGCCATGAAACAACCGTCCTTCAAAAAATATCTCTGAACATGAAACAGCTATATTCCAATAAATATCCAGGACCATAATATACCAGAACAGATTTCCGGGCAAGAAAAACCCCTCTTATTAAAAAGAGGGGTAAATGACTCAAAACTTGTCGATGTTCAGTATCAGAGCCAAAAGCATAAACGCGAATGCCAAGATCTTCGTAATCCTCTCTAATGCGGCTTCCATGGAACGTCCTTTATTCTTGCCCCAGTAGGTCTCCGCAGCTCCGCTGATTGCTCCCAGGCCAGCTGATTTTCCCTCCTGCATCAGCACCAGTACCACCAGCGCGATACAAACTATGATAAACAAAACTGTCAAAATGATCCTAAGCATCCATAAACCTCTTTCTGGTGGAAAGATGCGGTTTCTCTCCGTCAAGCCAAATTACTATAACACAATATCAATTTCTTTTCAATAGTTCTGGCTCAATTTTTCACTGTCTCCACGGCCTTCATTCTGTCACTGAAACAATACCTACTACATTGACATCGCTGAGTTTCAAGAAGCCGGTCAGACTCAGCAATTCTTTTACTCTTGTAGCATGAGGAGCTTCCACCAGTACAAGCTCATACTCTCCCATTCTGAGAATCTCCTCTGAGTGATACATTGGATTTTCCGCGGACAACACCTCATATTCTCCCTGAGGCAGACTGTCCTTCAACCCCGCACACACCTTTTCAATTCTGTCTCCATCAACAGTGCCAGTCACCAGAACCTTTTTCTTCCCGGCCAGCACCTGAATTTTGGCAGCCGCAATCGCGCACTGAGTCGCGGAAGTGTGGTCTGACTCCAAATCAACACCTGCAAATTTATCAATCAGACGATCAATCACATTCTTTTTCTTCTCACTGTCCTTCTCCGCGAGGTCAATGGAACCCAGTACATGCAGCCCGGTATACTTGGAAAAATCCTCCTCCATATGTATGGTCTTGTCAAAACAATACTTTAAAAAGGCGTATACACAGACAAGGCAGATACCTACAAAAGCGCCCAGGACAATGAAAGTAACGAGCTTACTTGTCAGACTTACAGAAGTCACCTGTTCCATCTGTTCTTCCAGACCGGCAATCAACTCCTCCTGCTCTGCAATAATGGCTTCCTGCTTTGCAATTTCTTCTTCCTGAACCGTAATCTGATCCTCATAATCTGCGATTACATCAGCCTGTTTTTCATTTGCTTCCTCCAGATCAGGCCCGCTGGCATACAGATTCATGATTTCGGTTTCCTTTTCCAGGATACTGGTCTGAATGGTATCAATTTGAATCAGATAATCTGTCATCCTGTCCGCCATTTCAGCGTCCATTTCACCCTCCATAAGCTTTTCGAGGGCAGCATTGTAATTATCCAGGAAACTGTTCAGATTTGCAAGCTGGCTCTCTGCCAGAGCAATTTTATCATCAAGGCCATCAATTGTTTTCTCATTTGTCTCGATTGCAGTCTCTGCCTTTGTAATCTCGCCTTCCAGACGAGTAATTTCCGTTTCAGCAGTTGTAATAGCTGTCTGCGCGGTTGTAATGGCCTTTTCAGCGGTAGCTACTTCTGTTTCCGCCGCAGTAATCTCACTGCTGCTCATGACCAGTTCCGGTTCACTGGTCAGATTCATCACAATCCGCAGTCCTCCCAGAAGAACCGCACCAACAGCCGCGGCCAAAAGCATCAAACGCCATTTTCTTAAAACACTGACACAAAGATCCTTCAGATCAATCTCATATTCGTATTCTAATTCATTGTCACCCATAATTTTCTCCGGATAATATTATTGTGCTCAATACACTATTTTGTATCTTATCATATTTTTTGACAATGTTCAACCCGCACTTATTGAATTTTTGAAAGGCGGAGGTCAACTTTTCACTTCAGCAATGAATTTTAGAACAATAAATTAAATAATTTTAAAGGAACTCCGGAAGGACAAAAGAATTCCATAAAAAGCAAAGGGCACCGTCAGATTAGTCTCTCTGCCGATACCCTTTTATTCATCCAGTCGCATCCTTTAAATCATTTAAACCGGATATGCTCCATTTTTTGTGTCACTGACAGTCATGTCAACCTTTTCCTGCTGCGCCTGACGATACTTGAAGAAGTCTACCGCAACCTGTGGGAACAAAGCATAGGTAAGCACGTCCTCATCCTGCTGCTTCCACTCCGCCATTTCCTTCTCCAGAGTCTCCATCTGAGGCGGAATATCATCCGCCGGTCTGTAGGTGATGGTCTCCTCACCAGGAATAACCTTCTGCACCACTTCCGGATTGAAGGGCTTTACAGTCTTGCCATACTTGCCGCGCAGCACATCCTTGGTCTGTTCGGTAGCCACCTTATAGCGCTCACCCATCAGGACATTCATGACAGCCTGTGTACCCACGATCTGTGAGGACGGGGTTACAAGCGGCGGCTCGCCCAGATCCTTACGGACTCTCGGGATTTCCTCAAGCACATCGTAATATTTGTCCTCCGCATGCTGCTCCTTCAGCTGGCTCACCATGTTGGAAAGCATACCGCCGGGTACCTGATACATCAGTGTCTTGATATCCACACCCAGAACCTTCGGATTCATCAGACCGTTGGCCAGACATTCCTCCCTGTAGGGACGGAAGTAATCGGCAATCTCTGCCAGAAGCTTCTGATCATAGCCCGTATCATATTCTGTACCTCTGAAGGTCTCCACCATCACCTCAGTAGCCGGCTGGCTGGTGCCCATGGCAAAGGGAGAGATGGCGGTATCAATCACGTCCACGCCTGCTTCTACAGCCTTTAAGTAGGTCATGGAAGCGACACCGGAGGTATAGTGAGTATGAAGCTGAATCGGAAGCTTTGTCGCAGACTTCATGGCACTGACCAGCTCCGCAGCCTTATAGGGAACCAGCAGTCCGGCCATATCCTTGATACAGATGCTGTCCGCGCCCATCTCCTCAATCTCTTTGGCGATATTCATCCAGTAATCCAGAGTATAGGCGTCACCCAGAGTATAGGAAAGTGCGATCTGCGCATGTCCTCTGCCCTCAAGAACCTTAATCTTGTTGGTGGCATCCACTGCAGCCTTCAGGTTGCGCAGGTCATTAAAGCAGTCAAAAATACGAATAATATCAATGCCATTGGCAATAGACTTCTCTACAAAGTTGAATACCACATCATCCGCATAGGGACTGTAGCCCAGGATATTCTGGCCGCGGAAAAGCATCTGCAGCTTTGTATTCTTGAAGCCGTCGCGAAGCTTTCTCAGCCTGTCCCAGGGATCCTCCTTCAGGAAACGCAGGGACGCATCAAAAGTAGCGCCGCCCCAGCATTCCACAGAATGATAACCCACCTTATCCATCGTAGAAACGATGGGAAGCATCAGCTCGGTAGGCATTCTGGTGGCAATCAGGGACTGATGCGCGTCACGTAAAACTGTTTCTGTTATTTTCACAGGCTTTTTGGCCTGTACAGTCTGTTCTGCCATTATATTTTCCTCCATACCAACCCCCACAGTTTACTGTGGGGTACAATTTAAAACACCTGCGGAGTAAAGCTTAAAATACTCCAAACACTGCCATAAAGGTACCCGCCGCTACAGCCGTACCGATTACGCCGGCCACATTGGGTCCCATCGCGTGCATCAACAGGAAGTTGGTGGGATCCGCCTCCGCGCCTACCTTCTGAGACACACGGGCTGCCATAGGCACCGCAGACACACCGGCGGAACCGATCAACGGATTGATCTTGCCGTGAGTCAGCTTACACATCAGCTTACCGAGAAGTACGCCGGCAGCGGTGCCAAACGCAAACGCAATCAACCCAAGAACCACAATCTTAATTGTATTCAGATTCAGAAACGCTTCCGCGCTGGTGCACGCGCCCACAGAGGTACCCAGCAAAATCACGACAATATACATCATGGCGTTAGCTGCAGTATCTGCCAGCTGGCGTACCACGCCGGACTCCTTGAACAGGTTGCCCAGCATCAGCATACCGACCAATGGAGCTGTGGTGGGCAGGATCATGCAGACCACGATAGTCACAATAATCGGGAAGAGGATTTTCTCCAACTGGCTGACCGGACGAAGCAGCCCCATCTTGATTTTACGCTCTTCCTCTGTCGTCAGTGCCTTCATGATCGGAGGCTGAATGATTGGAACCAGAGACATATAGGAATATGCGGCAACCGCGATGGGTCCTAAAAGAGCGGTCTGACCAAGCTTGGTAGCAAGGAAAATGGAAGTCGGCCCATCCGCTCCGCCGATGATGGAGATCGCTGCCGCAGCCTTATCGTTAAAGCCCAGCAGAATTGCTCCGAAATATGCGGCAAAAATGCCAAACTGCGCAGCCGCTCCCAGGAGGAAGCTCTTGGGATTGGAAATCAACGGACTGAAGTCTGTCTGCGCGCCTACACCCATAAAAATCAGAGACGGCAGAATCGCCCATTCATCCAGCAGGTAGAAATAATGGAGCAGACCTCCCTCCTCCATGATATCCGGGTAGATATTGACCAGCAGCATACCGAACGCAATCGGTACAAGCAAAAGAGGTTCATACCCTTTCGCAATGGCCAGATAAAGGAATACACAGGCAACCAAAATCATGACTAAATTTCCAAACGTCATGTTGAAAAAAGCAGTCTGCTGAATGAGGTTGCTCAGCGTAGTTACAATATAACTCATGTTTACACCTCGTATTTTTATCAGACTTTAGTTCATGGTTGCCAGAACAGCGCCAGCGTCTATGCTGTCCCCCACCGCACAATCAATGCTGGCGACCGTGCCGTCCTTGGGAGCCACGATCGGGATCTCCATTTTCATGGCCTCCACAATAATCACCGGATCTCCGGCCTTCAGCGCCTGACCTACGCTGGCCTCAATCTTAAATACCTTGCCCGCTGTACCAGCTTCTACCTTGATGCTGCCGGCACCGCCTGCCGCCTTGGGAGCCGCGGCTTTGGGAGCAGCCTTCGGGGCTGCCTTGGGAGCCGCCTTCGGGGCTGCTGGGGCGGAAACTGTCTCGCCGTTCTCTTCCACTGTTACGTCATATGCTACGCCATTTACTGTGATCGTATAATTTTTCATCTGAATTTTCCTCCGAATTCATTCTATTTCTATTATCTTTTAGATGTTCTGATGCAAATAACTACAAAACCCTAAGAGGAGGTCTGACCTACAAATGCTGA
>JAJQID010000011.1 GCA_021199405.1 Lachnospiraceae bacterium | reverse complement strand
GCAGCTCATGGGCGATCCGATACACGAAAATGGCGTAAAAGCCGGGATAGGAAAAAATGATCTCCTCAATTCCGGAGGCCGCCGGGTCGCCGTCATAGGCCGCCTGAGCATCCATCTCCAGGGACTCCCTGAGCTTCGGGATCCGGGACAGAAAGGCAATGCAGATATCATAAGCCTTCTCCTCAGCCGCTTCCCCGGCATTCTCATCCTCTGTCCCGCCAGAGGTCCCCTGCAGCACCAGCATGATCTGCTTGCTCAGATTGAAAAGAATATCCTCCAGAAGCATGCTCAGATTATTCTTGGCGGTATAAATCCTGTAATGCTGATTGCGGTAATAGCCGTGGAAAATGATCTGCTGAAGATTGGACAATATCTCCGTGATGACCGTCTTGTCAGGCTGACTGAAAATTTTGTCAGTGTCGATGCGCCTTTTGCGTTCGTAATCCTCAAGAATGTCATCTACCAGTGATATGATCTCATCGTTTAACATATTTTTCATAGGATATCTTCCTTAGCTCTGATCTATTTACAGACAGTTCCTGCCTGACAGAGCAGAATTTATTTTATGTATATGCGCTTAATCCAGATATTTCTCATACTCCGGATTCATGGCGTCCAGCGCCGTGATACCCACAATCCCTCCGCCGGTGTGAGCGCCGATGGCGCAGCCCACCTGGCTTAACAGAACGCCTTTCACATGATAGCGCTCCTTTAAGGTCTCGCCCACCTGACGCGCCAGATCCGGGTCGCTTCCGCTGACTACGCCGATGATCTGCCGATCCAGATCCTGACATTTCTCACCGATCATATCCTCCACACGATGAATCGCCTTTTTCCAGCCGCGGACATTCTCCGCCCCCTTCAGGACGCCCTCCTCATCTACCACCAGAATGGGCTTGATGTCCAGAAGTCCGCCCGCTGCCGCACTGATGGCGCCGACTCTGCCGCCCTTATACAGATAATGGAGGGTCTGCACGGTAAACTGAATCTTCATATGTTCACAGAAATACTGCGCTGCCTCGATGATCAGCTCCTTCGGCGCTCCGTTTTTCTGCATTTGGAGCAGATAATAGGTCACAAGGCCAAAACCGATGGAGGCGCACTTGGAATCAATGATGGTAATCTGAAATTCCGGAAATTCCTCCAGCAGATCAGCCTTCGCCAGGTTGGCTGCCTGGAAGGTCCCCGCGATGCCGGTGGAAAAACAGATATACAGTACCTCGTCTCCTGCCTCAGCATAGGGTTTAAAATGGTCGTAAAACATCTGCTGGCTGATGTGATAGGTCTTGATATCACTCTTCCCCTCCGCCTGAATTTTGTAAAATTCAGCCGGCCAGATGGTGGCACCGTCAAAATAGTCCACCTCATCAATGGTGACGGGCGTGGGAATCACGTGCAGGTTGTATTCCTCCCTGACAGACTGCGGAACATCGGACGCAGAGTCCGTGATAATATGAAATGCCATGGAATTTCTCCTTTCCGGGAAACAGATTTTCCATCCGAAGTCCGCCGCGCTGACAACTGCCCCTCACCTGAGCTTCGGATAGCCCTGCGAATATGCCCGCTGACGCGAGCTATCACAATTTAAGGACATTCTATCATTATTGCGACAAAAACACAACTTTTATTTCCCGGTTACTATTTTCCTCCCTCAAGCGCCCCCTTCAGCGAAAGCCTTCCGTACCCGACCTTCTCAGAGGGGTATTTTTCAATTCCCGGCAGCGGGACAGCCGCTTTCATCAGTTCCGCCTTCAGTTTTTCTCCATATAAAAAATAATCATGGCCCTGTAAAATCCCCCATTCCATCAGTAAAGCCGCCGCCCCGGTCACAAAAGGCGCGGCAAAGCTGGTGCCCGTGAAGCTGGCGTAGCTTCCTCCCGGCGCAGGTGCCAGAATATCCACTCCCGGCGCCGCCAGGGTAGGGCGAATGGCCCCGAGATTGCTTTTTTCCTGAAAATAATCATCCTGCGCTGAACCCTGGCCGCTGAAATCTGCAAAGACGTCTGTCAGCGGGTGATATGCCGACACAGCGATGGTCCTGGCTGAAGTGGAAGGAATGGTCAAAGTCATCTCCTGAGAAGGGTTATAGAACCGCGTTCCCTGATTTCTGGTGGAATCCACCGGCAGATACATATAAAAAAATCCATTCCTGATATTCACCGGCTCAATCCGCAGACGCCAGATTCCCTCCTCGATATAAAATTTCTCCGGCAAAAGATCAAAATAGATTTCCTGATTGGTGCTGTAGGGCGTGGGTTGCCCCGCATAGGCAAGCACTCTGGTATTTCCCAGTGTCGCCGAGGTTTTCTGATACTGTGCGGGATCAAGGATAACAGATTCTCCGTCCGGGGCAATCAGACGCAGGGTGTAGTCGTCCACAAAGTTTTTCCAGAACTGAATATTCAGGTTAGCCTCATAGGGAGCCACACCAATCTCCACCTCCATCGTACGTCCTTCCGCAATATAACCGCTGAAGCGCCCGCCGGACAGTCCCTCATTTCCGGTTCCCACGCAGATCACATTTCTGCCGATCTCCGCGATATTGTCAATGAAGCGTTCCAGCAGGGAGGTGCCGTTGTGAGAGCCATAGCTGTTGCCAAAACTGAGGTTCACAGCCAGCGGCTGATTTCGCTCCAGAGCATACCGCGCTGCAAAGGTCAGGGCACGCATCAGCTCTGTGGTTCTCGGAAAACCCTTATCCCCGGGATTGCCCAGCCTGACGATCAAAAGGTCGCTTTCCGGCGCCATGCCGGCGTACGCGCCATCCACCACGCTGGAGGCCGCAATGCCCGCCACCGCCGTACCGTGACCGCTCGTATCCAGAGAAGGCAGCACCTCCGTGGGAAAGGCTCGCTCCAGAGCATCATTGATATCTTCGGAGGTAAAGAGTCTGCCCTGATGAAACCCATCAGGCGGAGGATTAGCGGGATCGTTGGAAAGGGTCTGATCCCAAAGCGCCGCAATCCGGGTGGAGCCGTCCGGATGGCGAAAATTGGGGAGGCTATAATCGATTCCGGAGTCGATGACTGCCACAAGCACACCTTTGCCCGACAGTAAAATTCCCTCCTGCCAATGGACAGGTCTTTCAACCAGATCTGAAGTTTCCTGTGAAGACTCCCGCGCCGAGCCTCCTACATCTGACAGCTCCACGAAGTCCTCCCCTGAAAATCCTGTGGCATCCCCGTTTTCTCCCGGCAGCCATGTAGCGGCTTTCTCCGGAAATTCCTGTTCAAAATACAGCCTTTTGGGCAGCTCCGCATACTCAATCTGAGGGCTGGGCGGCACATTTTCAAGAAGAGCTGTGGGCACTGTCAGAATTCCGTATCCCGCAATCAGCGGTTCCAGCGTGATTCCTTCCGGCAGCATCCCTCCCAGATCTCCGTTATATTTAATGATAATCTCCCAGCTGTCCTGTCTCTCATCATAGCCCGCATCCAGAATATCCGACCTTTCCCTGAAGCTCTCCGGCTCTGACAGGGCAAGCCAGAGCGCCGCCTCCATCTTTTCATTATCCATAAAACATACGTATTTACGGGACTGCTCTGCAGCAGTCCCGTATCCGTTATTTTATATCATTATATGCAGTTTTTTTATCATCGTCACATACCGTAAAAAGACTTCATCATCCTCACCAGGTACTCGATGTCTCTGCTTCCCGCCGTCTCCACCGCGGAGTGCATGGCCAGCTGCGCCAGCCCGATATCTACCGTGGCCACGGACATGTGAGTGGCGGAATATTTTCCCAGAGTGCCTCCGCCCAGGCTGTCAGAATGATTGTGGAAGACCTGACAGGGTACCCCGGCCTGCCGGCAGAGCTGTTTCATGACGCTGCCGGTGTAGGCGCTGGTGGTGTATTTCTGCGCCGCGGAATATTTGATCACAATCCCGGCGTTCATGGCCGGCCGGTTGGTGGGGTCCGCCTTCTCCGGACTGTTGGGATGAACCGCATGGGCGTTGTCCGCGGAAATCATAAAGCTGTTGGCCATGGTTTCCATATAGGAGGTCTCGCTGCCGCCCAGACTGTAAATCACACGCTTTACCGTATCCCTCAGGAAATCACTGTCGGCGCCCTGAGGAGACATGCTGCCCACCTCCTCATTGTCAAAAACGGCGCACAGACTGACATATTCCCGGGGGTTGCTCTCAATGAGCGCCTTCAGGCTGGCAAAGGCGCACTCCTGATCGTCCAGTCTGGGGGAAAGAATCAGATCCTCATCCACCCCGATCAGCGTCCCCGGCTGTCGGGTGTACAGATTCAGATCATATCCCAGAATTTGAGACCTGTCCGCCCCCGCCTCCTGCTCCAGCAGCTTCATAAATGCCTCTCCATCCGCTGTGGTGGAAAGAAGGGGACACAAATCCTTCTGCACACTGAATTTCACACCATTATTGGCCTCCCTGTTCATATGTATCGCCAGAGAAGGGATGACCAGCAGATCCCGGTCAAAATTCACCAGCTTTTTCTGGATTGCTCCATTCTCCTCCATATACACTTTTCCCGCCACAGATAAGGGCCGGTCAAACCAGGTGGACAGAATCATGCCGCCGTAGCGCTCCACATTCAGCTTTGTATACAGATTCCCCTGCGTCATTTCCGGGTTGGCCTTGATCTTAAAAGCCGGGGAATCGCTGTGGCTTGCCGCCAGATGAAAGCCCTTCCAGGGCTCCTGGGGAATACGGAAGGCAATGATGGCGGAGCCCTGCCTGGTCACATAATAGCTCTTCCCCCTCTGAAGCTCCCAGCTCTTCTTTTCACTGATTCTCTCAAAGCCCGCCGCCTCCAGCATTTTTTTGGCCTGATCCACCACATGATAGGGGCTGGGCGCATGGTCAATAAAATATAACAGCTCCTGTACGGTACTGTTCTGTTCCTTCATTTTTTATTTCCTTTCCCTGCTGTTTTTTCCAAAAGCTGCCGGAGGCGGATCTTCTCCTCTCCTCCGGCAACAAGCCTTTATTATACTATCTCTCGCACTTCCAGAATGCGGCGCTGTAGGGCGGCAGATGACTGCCTCCGCCAAAATCGTGGGGCTCTCCGGTAATCAGATCCTGCGCCATGCCGCAGCCGGCGTCAAAATGAGCCACATATTCCTCTCCATCCGCGTTGATGGCTACCAGCACTCTCTCGCTGTCGCATTTTCTCTCAAAAATGCACTGCTTATTGGTCAGCAGCACTGAGCGGAAGGCTCCGTGGTTCAGCGCTCTGGAGGCTTTTTTCGCTGCGGCCAGCTTACTGATCCACTCCGTCAGCTCATTCCACTGAGGCGCCTCAAAGGACGGCCTCAGCGCCGGATCCCCCTCGCTCTTATCGGCCTTCGTTCCCCACTCACTGCCATAGTACAGGCAGGGAATGCCGGGCATACCGAAAAGCAGCGCGTAAATCAGGGGCAAATGCTTTTCATTCTGCAATACGCTGGCGATTCTGGACACATCATGGTTGTCCACAAAGGAAAGCAGGTGCTTCCCGGTATAAAGGCACCACTGCTCCGGACCAAACTGCCGGTTCAGAGAATGAATGATCTCAAACATATTCATGCTGTTAAAGCTGGAATACAGCCCCTTATAGCACTCATAATTGGTAACGGAATGCAGCATATCCTGGTTCATGATCCGGTTGTAATCTCCGTGGAGCACCTCCCCCACCAGGAAAAAGTCCTGCTTTACATAATTGCAATGGGCCCGCAGTTTTTTTATAAAATCCAGATCCAGACTATAGGCCACGTCCAGACGCAGTCCATCAATGTCCCAGGTTTCCACCCAGAAGCTGACGCAGTCCAGCAGATAATCCACCACCTGAGGATTGCGCAGATTTAATTTCACCAGATCATAGCAACCCTCCCAGCCCTCATACCAGAGGCCGTCATTGTAATTGGAATTGCCCCCGAAATCAATACGGTAAAACCAGTCCTTATAGGGGGAATTTTCCCGGTTTCTCAGCACGTCCTGAAAAGCCCAGAAACCCCGGCCCACATGGTTGAATACGCCGTCAAGCACCACCCGGATGCCGTGGGAATGCAGCTCGTTCACCACTTTTCTGAAATCCGCCTCGTCTCCCAGACGGGTGTCAATTTTCCGATAATCTCTGGTGTCATAGCCATGAGTATCGGATTCAAACAAAGGAGAAAAATAAATGGCGTCCACACCCAGCTTCTCCAGATGGGGAATCCAGTCGATCACCTTTAAAATTCTGTGCTCCTGCACGCCGTCATTGGCAAAGGGAGCGCCGCAAAAGCCCATGGGATAAATCTGATAAAAAACACTTTCTTTTGCCCACATAAAAAATTCCTCCGTATCTATAATACCTTCTCCATGCCCACCTTGTAGGGAACAAGACCGCATTTTTCATAAAATTTCATGGCGCCGGGATTGCAGCTCCATACGTTCAGCGTCACATTGTAGCAGCCGATTTTTCCAGCATAATCCAGCACATACTCATACAGGGTCTCCCCGATGTGCTGTCCCCTGACCTCTTCATCCACGCACAGATCGTCGATATAGAGAGTTTTCATATCCGGGTGAGTATTGTCCCCCGTGTATTCCTCCAGAATACAGAAGGCATAGCCCAGAACCTGATTTTTCTCATCCACCGCGGCAAAAACCGGGCGCCTTTCCTCCTTTAAAAGCTCCTCAAGCTCCTGGTCTGTGTATTTTTTGACATTTGGTTTAAATAAATCCGGTCTGCCGTTGTGATGCACCATCAGCACCTGATATAAAAGCTTATTCAGGCCGGGAATGTCCTCGGCCGTGGCTCTTCTTATGTTCATCCGTCTTCTCCCTTCCTTCTCAAAGATGTTCTCTCTGCCCATCACTGTCCGCTCATCTTCACCAGTTTGGCAGCCTGGTCCGCGGCAATACAGGCGTCCAGAATCTCGTCGATGTCGCCGTTCATAACCTTGTCCAGCTTGTACAGCGTCAGGCCGATGCGGTGGTCAGTAACCCGGCCCTGAGGGAAATTATAGGTCCGGATTTTCTCGGAACGGTCACCGGTGCCGATCTGGCTGCGGCGAAGCTCCGCCTCCGCATCGTGCTGCTTTTGCTGCTCGATGTCATAGAGCTTGGATTTCAGCAGGGCAAAGGCCTTGGCCTTATTCTGCAGCTGGCTCTTCTCCGTCTGGGAATAGACTACAATTCCTGTAGGATAATGGGTCAGACGCACCGCGGAATCCGTGGTGTTGACGCACTGACCGCCGTTGCCGGAGGCCCGCATCACATCGATGCGGATATCTTTTTCATCAATTACAATATCAATATCCTCGTCCGCCTCCGGCATCACCGCCACCGTGGCCGTGGAGGTGTGAATCCGTCCGCCGGACTCCGTCTCCGGCACCCTTTGCACCCGATGGACGCCGGACTCATATTTCAGCCGGGAATAAGCCCCTTTCCCGGAAATCTGGAAGTTGACCTCCTTCATGCCGCCGATTCCGCTCTCATCAGCGTACTGGGTCTCCACCTTCCAGCCCTTGCTGAGGGCATATTTTACATATAAACGATAGAGCTCCGCCGCAAAAAGCGCCGCCTCATCGCCGCCGGCCCCGCCGCGAATTTCCATAATCACGTTTTTATCATCATTGGGATCCTTCGGCAAAAGCAGAATCTTCAGCTTCTGCTCCAGCTCCTCCACCTCTTTCCTGCTTTCAGCAAGGGTCTCCTTTAAAAGCCCCCGCATCTCCTCGTCGGTTTCCTCCTCCAGCATGGCAAGTGAATCCTCAATATCCTGCTTCGCTTTTTTGTAGCTTTTATAGGTCTCCACCACAGGCGTCAGGTCGCTCTGTTCCTTCATCAGCTTCCGGAACCGCTCCTGATTGGCTGTGACTGTGGGTTCATTTAATTCATTTAAAATTTCCTCAAAACGATTCAGCAAATCGTCCAGCCTGTCAAACATTTCTCTTCCTCCAACTCCCTGATAGGACCCGGCACAAGCCAATCAGATACCCTTTTCCCATCTTCCTGATACAACCCGGTCCATCCCCGACAGATCCTGCTTCACACAGACATCTGTAAAACCGGCGGCTTTCATCAGATCACTGACCTCCGCTCCCTGGTCACAGCCGATCTCCAGAAAAACAAAGCCGCCCTCTTTTAAATATTCCCTGCTCTCAGGAATCATCCTCCGGTAAAAAACAAGCCCGTCTTCGCCTCCGTCCAATGCCAGCACAGGCTCATGGACCTTTACCTCCGGCTCCAGGGTGCCGATCACCCTTGAGGCAATATAGGGCGGATTGGACACAATCACATCAAAGCGGCCTGTCACGGAATCAAAAAGGTCGCTCTTTTGCAGGTCCGCCTGTATCTCTTTCTTTTCATTGATCTTATGCAGATTTCTCTCTGCCACAGACAGCGCTTTGTCGGAAATATCCGTTCCCAGGCCGCAGCAGCCCTGACTATGGTAAAGAAGGCTCAGCAAAATGCAGCCGCTGCCGGTGCACAGGTCCAGAAGCTCCATCCCCGGTTTCAGGATCTTCAGCGCTTCCTCCACCAGTGTCTCCGTATCCTGTCTGGGAATCAGCACGTTTTCATTGACATAAAAGGGCAGACCCATAAACTCCTGCACTCCTGTAATCTGCTGCAGAGGAACGCGGCTTTCCCGGCGGGCAATGGCCTGAAAAAAAGCCTGCTCCTCTTCCCCTGCAAGGATTCTGTCCCCATGAACCAGCAGCTCCTGACGGGTCACGCCGCAAAAATGCTCCAGCAAAAGTCTGGCATCCAGGGCATATTCCGCCACACCTGCACTTTTCAGAAGAGCCGCCCCCTGCCTGTACGCTCCCTCACAGGTCATGCTCAAGGAGCTCCTCAATCTCTCTGCCGGCCTCCTCCTCGGTGCGGAGCCTGTTGTCTGCCCGCTCACTGGTTCTGACCCCGCCATGGTTTTTGATCTCTGTCTGACTCTCAGTCTCCTCTTTGCTGCCAGTCTCAGCCTGACTGCCGTTTCTTTCTTCCTCCGACTGCCGGTCATTTTCATCCGGCCGTTCATGTTCTGCCGTTTTTGAAACAGCACTGTCATATTCCACGTATTTCAACAGATCAGGATCAAACTCTTCCTCAACATCAGCAGCTCCGAATGCATACTCATCATGGGGCTCATTGAACTCATCATACTCAGAATCATCGTCAATGAACCCGTCATCGAACTCATCCTCCCCGTACTCTTCTTCGTACTCTTCCGGCTCCTCCTGCACTCCGAAGGTTTCCTCCTGATAGGTCTTCCAGTCAAACACCGCCTCCACAGCCTGGATAGCCACCTCAATCATCTCATCCTCCGGCTCCCTGGTGCTGAGCCTCTGCAGCCCCAGTCCCGGCAGATTCAAAAGCTTCACCAGCGGATTGGCGCTGCGCCCTGCCAGACGAATCAACTCATAGGAGACCCCGGCGATAATCGGAATCAGCAGCAGTCTGTATAATAGCCGCAGCAACGGGTTGGACGCCTGAATAAAGAAAAACAGCACGCAGGAAATCACCATCACGTACAGCATGAAGCTGGTGCCGCAGCGGGGATGAAGTCTGCTGGAGCGGCGTACATTCTGCACCGTCAGCGGCTTCCCCCGCTCAATGCAGTTGATGCACTTATGCTCCGCGCCGTGATACATATACATTCTGTCAATATCATCCATCAGCCCGATCAGCGTCACATATGCAATAAAAATTGCCAGCCGGATGATGCCCTCAAAAACAGAAAGCACCATCCTGCTTACTATAAACTGTCCCAGAAGGGCGCTCAGGCCGTAAGGCAGCAAAATAAAAACCGCCACGGCCAGAACCACCGCCGCAAACACGGTACAGGTCATGATGATATCATTTGCCTTATCGCCAAAATGCTTTTTTAAAAAAAGCTCGAACCTGCCCGGCTCCTCCTCATCGTCCTCCATCCCCGCCTCCGCGGAAAAATTCAGGCTCTGAAAGCCCACTGTCAGGCTGTCTATAAAATTCATCACACCCCTGACAAAGGGGATTTTGGACAAACTGCTCTTTTTCTTTTTGTTTCCCGTCTTCTTTTCCAGAGCGATGGTGCCGTCCGCTTTTCGAACCGCTATGGCATAATCAGCCCCGTTGCACATCATGATGCCGTCCAGAACAGCCTGACCTCCGATACCGCAGTAGTGCTGCTTTGTCTTCTTGCGTGGCATAGCTTCCTCCTGTAGAATGTAAAAGTCCGACAGCCATACTCTTAGCCGTGTAAACACAGCACGAGCCTGACTGTTGACAACACTTTTACAGTAAAGAAAAAGGCTGAGATGAAATACACCTCAACCTCAACCTTTTCAACCGTTTACTGCATTCCGTATTTTCTGTTGAACTTATCAATACGTCCGCGAGCCTGAGCTGCCTTCTGCTGTCCGGTATAAAACGGATGACACTTGGAGCAGACCTCCACGTGGATCTCCGGCTTCGTGGAACCGGTTACAAACGTATTGCCGCAGTTACAGGTAACTGTCGCCTGATAATACTTAGGATGTATTCCCTCTTTCATCGTACCTCACCTCTCTATATGATAAATAGTCGTTCCCATCCAGACTGTCCTCAAACAGACAGCTTACTCATGATAGCATTCCAACGTGGTTTTTGCAAGCCCTTTTGAAAAATTTTATTCACTTTTTTGCCGCTTTTCTCAGAACAGGCGCTGTTTCTTCACGATCTGTACAAAATCCGCGTTATTTCTCGTGTGGGAAAATAAATCCAGAATCCGGTCCACCGCCTCGTCCGGCTTCATGCCATTCAGGCCGCGCCGCAGCATGGTCACAGCCTCCTGCTCGTCCTTAGACAGAAGCAGGTCCTCTCTCCGGGTGCCGGATCTGGGAATGTCGATGGCCGGGAAAATACGCTTTTCAGAGAGCTTTCTGTCCAGAATAATCTCCATATTGCCGGTACCCTTGAATTCCTCGTACACCACATCATCCATCTTGGAGCCGGTGTCCACCAGAGCTGTCGCCAGAATGGTCAGACTGCCGCCCTCCCTCATGTTTCTGGCCGCGCCGAAAAACCTCTTTGGCATATATAAAGCCGCCGGGTCCAGGCCGCCGGAAAGAGTGCGCCCGCTGGGCTGAACCGTCAGGTTATAGGCTCTGGTCAGACGGGTGATGCTGTCCAGAAGAATACAGACGTCCTGCTTCTGCTCCACCAGTCTCTTGGCCCTGCCGATGGTCATCTCCGCCACCCGCTTATGGTGCTCCGGCATCTCGTCAAAGGTGGAATGAATGACCTCCACGTTGTGACCCTGGATGGCCTCCTTCATGTCCGTCACTTCCTCCGGCCGCTCGTCGATCAGCAAAATGATCAGATGCACATCCGGATTGTTGTGGATGATGGCCTGGGCTACCGCTTTCAGCAGGGTAGTCTTGCCGGCCTTTGGCGGGGATACGATCATACCGCGCTGTCCCTTGCCCACCGGGCTCAGCAAATCCATAACCCGCATGGCCACATTGCAGCCGGGGTGCTCCATGACCAGCCGCTCATCCGGAAAAATCGGCGTCAGATCCTCAAAATTGGGGCGCTTCGCCACCACGTCAGGATTGTAGCCGTTGACATTTTTGACATACAGTAGGGCGCGGTATTTTTCCTTGTCGATTTTGACTCTGGTATTGCCGCAGAGAATATCCCCCGTCTTTAAATTAAAGCGCCGAATCTGGTTGGGGGACACATATACGTCCTGGTCGCCGGGCATATAATTGTCGCTTCTGATAAAGCCAAAGCCATCCGGCATGACCTCCAGAATTCCCCGGACCTCAACACCGCTGTCCAGCTCGGAACCACCGTTTTCAAAGGATTTCCTGGGGGCAGACTGGGCAAACTCCATCTGCTGCGCAGCCGCTTCCTCCATCTGAGGCCGGGCGGAGGATTCCGTCCTGGCCGCCGAAAATCTGTAATCCACCGTTTCTGATTCTGCCGCTCTTTCCTCATACGGAATCGGTTCCGCTGCCCGTTCGCCGGCTGTTCTGTGCCCCGCTGGTCTTTCCACGGCCTGTCTGCGCTCCGCCGATCTTTCCTCACCAATTCTGCGCTCCGCAGGTCTCTCCTCCGCTGCCCTGTTTACCGCAGATCTGGTGGATGTAGATACCTTTCCACCCGGCCGCCCCAGAGGCTTTCTGCCCTGCTGCCGGTTTGCTCCCGATCTGGCAGAGGCGGTTTTTTCCCCGGCTATTCCTCTTTCCGCGGCTGCGTTATCCGAAGCCGCTGTTTCCGCAGGTGTTTTTTCCTCCTCCTTCCGCCGCTTTTCCTCCTCATCCATCCGAAGCATGGCATCCACAAGATCTGCTTTTTTCATGGCAGAAACGCCACGCAGTCCTCTGAATTTCGCCACCTCCTTCAGCTCTGCAAGGCTCAGCGACTCATACTTCTCCCTCATTTACTTCCTCCTCTTTCTTCCTCTTTCATATCATAATTATTAAAACGACAAATCCTTTCTCATTATAAAAAATCCTCTCTCTGAGGGGTAAAGATATCCAGCAGCTTTGTCTCCTCCAGCGCCACCACGCCGTGAACCACATTGGGCGCCACATAGTAGGTATCTCCTGTCTCAAGCACTCTCTTCTCTCCGTTTTCCATATATTCCAGCTTTCCGCTGATAATATAGCCGATCTGCTCATGGGGATGAGAATGGGGTGCGCCCACACTGCCCTTATCAAAATGCAGCTCAACTGTCATCAAATTTGGGGCGTGGGACAGAATTTTTCTGACAACTCCGCCGCCAATATCCTGCAATGGGGTCTCTTTGTTGATTGTTACCATATTATTTTCCTCCTGTGAAATAATGAAAACAGTAAAAGAATGTAAATACGCGAACCTCCCGGAAATGATTCCGGGATATGCTTACTCTCAGATTCTTTGACCATTCAATTTATAAAAGCGAGATTATAAAAAGATATACGAGAGCCGGAAGCGCCCGTTTATGGCGCCTCCGACGTCCTGAAATGCTCTCAAGTGCTCCTAAAGCTGCCGGGAATAGTAATTTTATGTTACTTCTTTAAAGGACTTTCTCTGTAAATAATATCGGATCTGGAAGGTCCGTTACTTATCATGGTGATGGGATAGCCGATCTGGCCCTCAATGAATTCCACATAATCCCTGCAGGCTTTGGGCAGCTCCTCCCAGGCTCTGATCCCTGCAATATCGCATTTCCAGCCGGGCAGGGTTTTCCACACCGGCTTTGCCCTGTGAAGCTTACTGGTCACAGGAAAGTCCGTGGTGACCTGACCGTCGATCTCATAGCCCACGCATACCGGAATTTCATCCAGATAGCCCAGCACATCCAGCACAGAAAAGGCCACATCCGTGGTACCCTGCAGGCGACAGCCATATTTGCTGGCTACGCAGTCAAACCAGCCCACATGTCTGGGCCGTCCCGTGGTCGCGCCGTACTCTCCGCCGTCGCCTCCCCGCCTGCGCAGCTCCTCAGCCTTCTCCCCGAAAATCTCGGAGACAAAATCACCCGCGCCTACCGCGGAGGAATAAGCCTTGCACACGGTCACAATCTGCTGAATCTCGTAGGGAGGAATTCCCGCGCCGATGGCGCCGTAGGCCGCCAGAGTAGAGGAAGAGGTAACCATAGGGTATATCCCGTGATCCGGATCCTTCAAGGTGCCCAGCTGACCCTCCAGCAGGATATTTCTGCCCTCCTTCAGCGCCTGATCCAGATAAGCGCTGACATCGCATACATAGGGAGCTACCATATCCCGATACTGGTGCAGCGTCTCCAGAAGCTCCTCCGGATCGATCGCCGGTTTGTGATATACATATTCCAGAATGACGTTTTTGTACGCGGTAACGCTCGCCACCTTTTCCTTCAGCACGTCCTCGTCAAACAGCTCGCTGACCTGAAAACCGGTCTTGGCATATTTATCCGAATAAAAAGGCGCGATACCGGACTTGGTGGAGCCAAAGGCCTTTTTGCCCAGGCGCTCCTCCTCATACTGGTCGAAAAGCACATGGTAGGGCATGACAATCTGACAGCGGTCGCTGACCAGAATATGAGGAGTCGGCACTCCCTTCTCCACCAGAGACCGAATCTCTCCAAACAGAACGGGAATATTCAATGCCACGCCGTTTCCTATGATATTGGTGGTATGGCCGTAAAACACACCGCTGGGCAGGGAATGCAGCGCGAACTTGCCATAGGAATTCTTGATCGTATGGCCCGCGTTGGCTCCGCCCTGAAAACGGATGACAATGTCGGCATCCTGGGCCATCATATCTGTAATTTTGCCCTTGCCTTCATCGCCCCAGTTGGCTCCTACTACTGCTTTTACCATAATCGTAACTCTCCTTTACCCCGGATTTCAAAGCATATAAGCAATGATGGGGAATCTTTATTTGACTCTTACACGGAAATATTGGCTTTCACGCCCAGCAGGTCCTTATTGTCATCCAATATGGGCTGCACCACATCCCTCAGAAAGCTTTCCGTCTGCTCCTTCGCCCGTCCCACATATCTGGACGGCTCCATGCAGGCCTTCAGCTCCTCTAAGGAGAGTCCAAAGGTCTCGTCTGCGGCGATCAGCTCCAGCAGATTATTCTCCAGACCTTTTTCCTTTACATTGCGGCCTGCTTCCATGGACAGGGTACGGATACGCTCGTGTAGCTCCTGACGGTCACCGCCCCGTTTCACTGCGTCCATCATGATATTCTCAGTGGCCATAAAAGGCAGCTCGCTCATGACGTGCTTCTCAATGACCTTCTCGTAAACCACCAGGCCGTCCACCACATTCAGACACAGATCCAGAATACCGTCCACCGCCAGAAAGCCCTCCGGAATGGACAGGCGCTTGTTGGCAGAATCGTCCAGCGTCCGCTCAAACCACTGGGTTGCCGAAGTGATGGCAGGATTTAAGGCATCCACCATCACATAGCGGCTCAGGGAAGCGATGCGCTCGCTGCGCATGGGATTTCTCTTATATGCCATGGCTGAGGAACCGATCTGACTCTTCTCAAAGGGCTCCTCCACCTCCTTCAAATGCTGCAGAAGGCGAATATCATTGCTCATCTTGTGGGCGCTGGCCGCGATACCCGCAAGCACATTGGCCACCCGGGTGTCCACCTTGCGGGAATAGGTCTGGCCGGAAACCGGATAGCATTCCCTGAAGCCCATCTTCTCCGCGATCATGGGATCAATCCTGTCAATGGTCTCCTGATCCCCGTTAAATAACTCCAGAAAGGAAGCCTGAGTGCCGGTGGTGCCCTTGGAGCCCAGAAGCTTCATGCTGCCCAGCACGTGATCCAGATCCTCCAGATCCAGTAAAAACTCCTGCATCCAGAGAGTAGCCCGCTTTCCCACCGTGGTGGGCTGGGCCGGCTGGAAGTGGGTAAAGGCCAGCGTGGGCAGAGCCTTGTACCGATCCGCAAATTCGGAAAGCTCGGCGATTACATTGATCAGCTTTTTACGTACCAGCTTTAAGGCCTCCGTCATCACAATGATATCGGTATTGTCCCCCACATAGCAGGAGGTGGCACCCAGATGAATGATACCCTTTGCCTTCGGGCACTGTACGCCGTATGCATACACATGGCTCATAACGTCGTGGCGAACTTCCTTTTCCCGCTCCTTCGCCACATCATAATTGATATCGGTAATATGAGCCTTCATCTCATCAATCTGTTCCTGAGTGATGGGCAGACCAAGCTCCTTTTCCACCTCCGCCAGAGCCACCCAGAGCCTTCTCCAGGTGCTGAATTTCATATCCGGTGAAAAAATATACTGCATTTCCCTGCTGGCGTAGCGCTCAGACAGGGGACTGACATATCTGTCGTTGGGCATAATTTCCTCCATAGTTATTCATAGCCGATTAACCCCCATTCGCAAAAACATCTGCTTCGCAGCTGTCGCGGCAAAGAACGCCGCTCACCTTTTTGCTCATGTGGGTTAAACGACTGATTCTCAGTCGTCATGAAGCCCATGAGTAATCCCTTACAAGCGAGCTTGACGGTATTACTCATGTGCTCCATGTCGGCTACGAATAGTCGCTGTTATTGATCAAATTCTCCTCTGATATCCTCCTTCGGCGGCTCCATGGGATAATGCCCCGTAAAGCAGCCGTTGCAGATTTCCAGCCCTCCCGCAATCTGAGGCAGTCTGTCAATCTTCAGATAATCCAGGGAATCCGCGCCAATGACCTTACAGATCTCCGGAATTGTGCGGTTGTAAGCGATCAGCTGTTCTCTGACCGGGATATCCGTTCCGAAATAGCAGGGCCAGAGGAAAGGCGGCGAGCTGATGCGCATATATACCTCTTTTGCTCCCATCTCCCTCAGCATGGACACAATCTGATTGGAGGTGGTGCCCCGGACAATGGAATCGTCAATCATGATGATTCTCTTGCCCCGCACCGCATCCCGCAGAACGTTCAGCTTCACCTGAACGCTGCTCTCCCGGTTTTTCTGCCGGGGCTTGATAAAGGTCCGGCCAATGTAGCTGTTTTTCACAAAGGCGGTGCCATAGGGGATACCCGACTGGGCGGCGTAGCCCATGGCGGCCACATTTCCCGATTCCGGGACGCCCACCACCATGTCCGCGTCTACCGGCGAATCCATGGCCAGATATTTGCCCGCCAGCATCCGGGAATTGTACACACTCATGCCGTCCAGGACAGAATCCGCCCTGGCAAAATAAATATATTCAAATATACATCTCGCGTGTTTTTCTTTGGGAATACAGTTGGATTTATCAGACTGGATGCCGTATTTGGGAGTGATCGTCACAATCTCTCCCGGCTCCACATCCCGAATAAAATCCGCGCCGATGGTATCCAGTGCGCAGCTTTCGCTGGCAAGAAAATAAGTGTTGTCCCGGACGCCGATACACAACGGCCTGAAGCCGAAAGGATCCCGGACGCCGATGATCTTCCTCGGGGACATGATCACCAGGGAATAGGCCCCCTTAATCTTTTTCATGGCAGCGCTGACTGCCCTCTCAATGGTAGGCTGATTCACCCTCTCCCGGGCGATCAGATAGGCGATCAGCTCGGAATCGATGGTGGTCTGAAAAATAGCGCCGGTATAAGCCAGCTGACTGCGAAGCTCCGGGGCGTTGACCAGATTGCCGTTATGGGCAAGTCCCAGAGTGCCCTTGATATAATTTAGCACCAGCGGCTGGGCGTTTTCTCTGGTGGAGCTGCCGGCGGTGGAATACCGCACATGCCCCACGCCAATATTGCCCTTTAACGCGTCCAGCTTCGATGCGTCAAAGGCCTCGCTCAAAAGTCCCATATCCCGATGACTTAATACCTTGCAGCCGTCGGCGGAGGTGTTGCTGACGGCGATGCCGCAGCTCTCCTGCCCCCGGTGCTGCAAAGCCAGCAGTCCATAGTAAATACTGCCGGACACGTTGCCCCCGTCAAAATCGTAGGCGGCCATCACGCCGCACTCTTCGTGCAGGCCATCGGGTGCCGCGGCGGTTTTGTTTGCGTAAAATGGCATATTTTATAACCCCAGGCGTTCAAATACTTCGTTGTAGGCTTCTTCCACATTTCCCAGATCTCTGCGGAAACGGTCCTTGTCCAGCTTCTTGTTGGTCTCCACATCCCACAGACGGCAGGTGTCAGGGCTGGTCTCGTCCGCCAGAATGATCTGCCCGTGGTAGCGGCCAAACTCAATCTTGAAATCAATCAGTTTAATACCTGCCTGCAGAAAGTATGCCTTCAACACCTCATTGACCTTGAAGGTATATTTCTTGATGGTCTCAATCTCCTCCCAGGTAGCCAGCTCCAGAGCCACAGCAAAATAGCTGTTGATCAGCGGATCGCCCAGAGCGTCATTTTTGTAGGAAAACTCAATGGTAGGCTCTTTAAATACAACGCCCTCCGGAACCCCCAGCCTCTTGGAAAAGCTGCCGGCGGCCACATTTCTCACAATCACCTCAAGAGGAACGATCTCCACCTTTTTCACGGCGGTCTCCCGGTCGCTCAACTGCTCCACATAATGGGTAGGAACGCCTTCCTTTTCCAGAAGCTGGAAAATATGGTTGGTCATCTTGTTGTTGATCACGCCCTTACCTACGATGGTGCCCTTTTTCTCTCCGTTGAACGCGGTTGCATCATCCTTGTAATCCACAATCACAATATCCGGGTCGTCCGTCGCAAATACCTTTTTCGCCTTGCCCTCGTAGAGCTGCTCCAGTTTTTTCATAGAATCTCCTCTCATGCTGAATCATTTTATTCAAAAGTCAGATCATCACATCTGTTATTCTGCCATGTGAAACCCGCCATCTTGAGCCATTTCCGATTATATAACGAAGCCTTTAAAAATGCAATGATATTTACTGATAATACTCTCTGTAATCCCAGACCAGCGCCTTCAGCAGCCGGCCGCTGGCCACATAGACCCCCTCCTCGCTGCCGTAGGTCAGCCACTCTGAAAGCTTTTCCAGTTCCTCCCCCTGACGGGAATCCTGAAACGCGCCGGTGAGCTTCTTGATCCGTTCCTCCAAAGCAAGAGACTGCTCATAAATTTCCGGATTTTCTCCCAGATAATCCAGATATTCCTGACTGGAAAGCACAATCCGGGCGCAGGAAAGCCACTGCGTAAAGGTATCCTCGTCCGCCACCAGCTGATAGGCGGCATCAAAGGATTCCATGGCCGCGTCAAATAAAAACATCTTCGCCTGCACTACGCCAATGTTATGCCAGATGGCGGCGCGAAGTCTGATCTCTCCCTCCGGCAGCTCCTCCAGAAGCCGCTTATAGCAGACCAGGGCCTGAGAATACCGCTTTGCCTTAAGCAGCTCATCCCCCTCCTTTTTGCGCTTTTCCATATAAGTCCACTGAGCGCCCACGCTTAAGGATTCCCGGATCCGGTCAATTTCCTTTTCGGAAATATAGCCCGTATAGCGCAAAATCGTCTCCACATAAGGAATCAGTCCTTCTTTTTTCTGAGCGATCTGAGAGAGCCGGTAGGCCAGATCTGTACAGCAGCACTGGGTATGCAGCCACTCTGCCAGCTCCTGAGAGGCAAAATCATCTCCAAGAAGAAAGCTTTTCTGCCGCAGGGCATAAGCCAGCTCCTCCAGGCTGAAAACTGTCACCTGCATTTCCGATATGTAATACCCTGTCTCGGCAGTTTCGCTGTCGCTGATAAACATGCCTGCCTCCTTTTCATTCCAGCGTAAAGGTTTCCGTCACAGTCCTGCCGCTGCCCGGCAGAAGGCTTCCCAGCCCCGCGTCGGTGACCTGTATCCTGAGCGTGGAAATATTGAGGAAATCAAACTCCACCAGGAGCCTGTTCTCTCCCAACGGCCCATCCGCCAGCTCTCCGGTGGGCACCCGAAGCCGTCTGATCACTCCGTCTCTGGCTCCCTGGGCCAGAACAATCAGATCCTCGTCCTTTTGAGGAAGCACATAAATCCGGTCATGGCAGCGTCCCACATGGGTTCCCGCCTGAAAAACGGGCACATACTCCTCCGCCAGATTCTCTGTCAGAAGTCCCTGCCTGCGGCAGTTCAGCCCAATGTGATATCGAATATCCGTGTCGTTCAACAGCAGATAATCGCTTGCGGCCTCCTCCCCGTCCTCCATCTGAAGCAAAGTCAGGCAGGCGCCCTGGCTGTAAACATTATTACCCTGAAAAACCCTGCCGTTGTCCAGCAGTATATCCAGAGACTGGACCGCCCAGTCCCCCTTAAAGCCATCGCCCAAAAGCCAGGTCAGGCTGTAGGGCTTTTCCCCCAGCTTCCTTAAAATTTCATAAAAGGCCCCATCCATCTCCTGACCATGCTGATTCCTCTCCTCCACAGGCCCGGGCTTTGGCATCCTCTCCGGTACAAGCTCGGTAAAGTGCACGGACCAGGGCGCGGTATTGCCCTCCACGGTACAGTACCAGCCGGTTATTCCCTCTTTCTGATAATCAAAAATCAGGGCGTTGCCCCTCCAAAGCTTCTCCTGATCATTTAAAAAGAAATGAAAAAGGCTCTCCTGACGGGACTGCAGATACATTCTGGTCTTTTTGCCAAATAACTGAGCAGTGGCGCGGGCCAGAATTTTGTAGGCTCTCTCCTGTTTCACCGGATCCTGAGGCAGATAGGTAGTGAACATTACCGCCCCGGCTCTGTCCGCCCGGCCATATCCCTGCACCAGCTGCAGAGACAGCCGCAGAAAATGATGCAGAAGCTCCCAGGTTTCATAGCTGCGTCCCCCGACGGTCACCACATCCTGCTCCATGGCCAGGGCAAATACATTCTCAAAGCTGACAGCCTCCGGCAGCTGAACAATGGTCTCAGCATCATAACCCGCGTAATAACGGTTGCGGTACAGCGCCAGAAGCGCCGGGAAGGCATAGATCTCCCCCTTCGGCCTGCTCTTCACAGACACAGGAGAAAGTCCCTCCCCCGGGCACAGGCTGATCTGGGCGTAGCTTCTGCTAAGATCAATCCCCAGCAGCAGACCGCCGCCCCGGTTTTCTCTGTTAATCCTGTCGATAAATTCTGGTTTCTCGAACATAGTCCCCTCAGCTTACTT